>CAYGOK010000013.1:1950-24014 GCA_964351585.1 uncultured Gammaproteobacteria bacterium
TGATTAATTATTTAATGGAATCAGTGATTAAAGCTGAGCCAGAATTTAAGCCAATTATAATTGTTTCGCCAGATAACAAGGAAATGATTGCTGCTGCTTTAAAAAAGTATGAAGTAAGTTATGCTATTCAGGAGAAACAACTAGGAACTGGACATGCCGTCGCTAGTGCGAAAGACTGCATAGACCCCCGCGCTAAAAATATTTTTGTTTTAAATGGCGACCACCCTTTTTATAAAGTTGAAACCATCAGCAATCTTCCTCTTAATCATCAAGGGGTCTTATCTATGATTACCGTCGCCTTGCCTGATTTCGAAGATTGGCGTTCAGTTTTTTATCATCTAGGCAGAGTTGTTCGCGATGAAGAAGGAAATGCCAAAGGAATTATAGAGTTTAAAGACGCCACTGATGAAGAAAAAAAGATTTTAGAAATTAATCTTAATTGTTTTTGTTTTAATAAGGAGTGGCTGTTTTCTCATATTGGCAATTTAAATAATCAAAATAAGAATGGGGAGTATTATATAACTGATTTAATAAAGATTGCTTTTAATGAGGGGCATAAAGTTAAAGTTTTTTCTATTCCTCCTCAAGAGGGAATGGGAATCAATAGCCCAGACGAGCTTAAGATCGCGGAAAACATAACTGAGAAATAATTATGAAACAGGTTTTGGATTTACATATCCATTCACCTTATTCTCGGGCGTGCTCTCCTCAGTTGACTTTATCTAACATCGATAAGGTTTGTCGTGAGAAAGGAGTTGATATTATTGGGACCGGAGACTTTACTCATCCTATTTGGTTTAAAGCTATTAGCACGGAATTAAAGGAAACATTTTCTGGTAGCGGTTTGTATAAGTTGAAATCAACTAAAGACGATAAAATAAAATTCATTTTATCTACCGAAGTCGCTTTAATTTATAAAGATAATGGTAAAGTTAGACGCATTCATTTAGTAGTACATGCTCCTAATATAAAGGCGGCTGCTGAGGCAAATGAAATTTTAGGAAGTAGATTTAATGTTAAGTCCGACGGTCGCCCTATCTTGGGCATCAGCGCGCCAGAGTTCGTTCGTTTATTATTAAATATTGATGCTAAGTTTTTAATTTACCCTGCTCATATTTGGACGCCTTGGTTTGCGGTTTTTGGTTCTAAATCCGGATTCAATACTTTAGAAGAATGTTTTAAGGAAGAAACGGAAAATATTTATGCCTATGAAACCGGTCTCTCAAGCGACCCGGAAATGAACTGGCGCTTATCTGCGCTTGATAATTTAACATTACTTTCTAGCTCTGATGCGCACAGTCCAGTAAACATCGGGCGCGAAGCAACGGTGATGGAATTATCCAAGAAGCCCAGCTATCAAGAAATATACGATATTATTAAATACCACAAAAAAGGAGGAGAATCTGGTATATTATATACGATAGAATTTTATCCTGAAGAAGGAATGTATCATCTCGACGGACACAGAACTTGCTCTTTCTCTTGCCTACCAGAAGAAAGTGGGCGCTTAAAAAACATTTGCCCAGTTTGCAAAAAGACCCTTGTTATTGGCGTCTTAAATCGAGTAGGGGAGTTAGCCGATAGGCCACTTGGTTATAAACCAAAAAATGCCACCCCTTTTAAAAAAGTAATAGAGCTGGATAAAATAATAGCCGAAGCTTTAAATATTAAGAGCCGGAGTTCTAGGGCTGTTCAAGTAGAATATAAACGTCTTGTCGAACATTTTGAAAATGAATTTAGTGTTTTGTTAGATGTTAGTTTAAAAGATTTAAAAAATATTTCTGACGCTAGAATAGTAGAAGGCATTAGTCGCATGCGCTTGGGAAAATTAATAATTGAGCCAGGGTTTGATGGCCAATATGGTCAAGTTAATATTTTTACCAATTATGAGCATGAAAGATAAATTAAATCATCCAATTGCCATCCTACTTATGGTTGTAACTTTTTTAACGCTCACAGCGATTGCGGCAGTTGAATATAGTGGTGATCAGGCTGGCTCAGAAAAAGCTAGGCAAGGTGCACTCTATCGCCTAGGGGGCGCCTGTGCGTCCGCTGGAGAAAAGTTTTTAGGGTTCTTGATGGTTGGGTCAGAAAAAGAAGTAGTTGATGATAGTGAAGCTAATAGAGCTTCTAGTGGTTGGCGGGGAAAATATGTGAGCTTGCAGCAAGAAGGTGATGATTGGCAGTTAGTATTAAAAAATTCTGAAGGGGTAATTCGTTCAGTTTCTCTTAAAAATATTTTTAAGCGGAGTTCATCGTCCGAGTGATATAATTTAATTACTTAGTTTAATAATTTTATAAAAATATGGCAAAAGAAAAAGTGAAGAGGCCGGCAATTGAGTCAATGGATGGTGGTACGGCGGTAGAAAACATGGATAAGAAGCATGAGGCGGCTGAGAGTGCAATTCAGCAGATTAGAAGTAGGTTTGGCGAAGGTGCAATTATGAAATTTGGTGATAAACGCAAAACCAATGTTGATGCTATTTCTACTGGCTGCCTATCTTTAGATGTTGCTTTTGGTATTGGTGGTGTCCCGCGTGGCAGAATTATTGAAATTTTTGGCCCAGAGTCTTCCGGAAAAACTACTTTAGCCCAACACATTGTGGCTGAAGTTCAGAAAACTGGTGGTATTGCCGCTTTCGTTGATGCTGAACATGCTCTTGATCCTGACTATGCTACTAAAATTGGTGTTAACATTAAAGAGATGTTACTTTCTCAGCCAGATAGCGGCGAACAAGCTTTAGATATTGTTGAAACTTTGGTTCGCTCTAATGCTGTTGATGTTATTGTTGTTGATAGCGTTGCTGCTTTAGTCCCACAAAAAGAAATCGAAGGTGATATGGGCGATCAGCATATGGGTTTACAAGCTAGATTAATGAGTCAAGCGTTACGTAAGTTAACCGCAGCGATTGCTAAGACTAAAACGGTTGTTATTTTTATCAACCAGATTCGCAATAAGATTGGTGTCTTCTTTGGCAGCCCTGAAACAACTACTGGTGGTAATGCTTTAAAGTTCTATTGTTCTGTTCGAGTTGAAGTTCGTAAGGCTGCTCAGATTAAGCAGGGTGAAAAAATTATTGGCAATCGTGTTAAGGTAAAGATTGTAAAAAATAAAGTAGCCGCTCCATTTAGAACTTGTGAGTTTGATATTATGTATAATGAGGGTATTTCTGTGGCCGGTGATTTAGTTGATTTAGGGTCAGAATATGGAGTCATTAAAAAGAATGGCAATATTTATTCCTTTGGCGAAGTCAAATTAGGCAACGGTCGCGAAGCTGCTAAGAAAACTGTTAAGGATGATAAGAAGTTACTTGCTGAAATTAGAAAGGCAATCATGGCCGAACTAAAAAGTAAAGAAGTAGAAGAAAATAAAGATTCTAAATAAACTTGTTGGATATCAAAAAAAGGAGGGAACTTAATCCCTCCTTTTTGTCACATCTTGACAATTTCTGAAAATAAGTATATAATAATTATATATATACATCGTTTATGGTTAATAAATCAAAATGAAAAATACAATATTAAGCCAAAATGACGCTATTATTATAGAAAAAATAATAGCTAAGTTTGGCAAAATCGTGTCTACAAAAAATTTGATGACAGTTTTTTTAGAGGAATACACCGAAGCATCTGCTCATAATAGGATACAAACCCTCTTTAAGGCCGGCTGGTTAGTTCGTATTAAAAGGGGTCTTTATTTGATTGTAGAAAATTTAACGTCAAGGTCTGTGAGCGACACCTCTTTATTAGTAATCGCTCAATCAATTAATAAAGATTCTTACATAACTCTTGATTCTGCTTTAAATTACTATCAAATGTTTGATCAGTATTCTAGGACAGTCACATCTGTTAATCACAAAATTAGTAAAATATATAAATTTGAAAAACAAGAACTTCGTTTTGCCAGGGTTGCTAAAAAGTATTATTTTGGCTTTACCAAAATACGATATGATGGAAAATTGATAAATATGGCCACAAGGGAGAAAGCCTTGCTTGATTATTTATACTTGGATAAAAGTTTTTATTCTGCAAGTCTAGTGTTTGAAAAAATTCAAAATTACCAACAGGGAATAGATTTTGATAAATTACAAAACTATGCTCTAATGTCCGGAGTTTCTATGCAAAGAAAAATTGGATTATTATTAGAACGGATTAATGTTGATACTAGTAAATTATTAGAAAATGTAAAAAAGCACCAAGGTTTTTCTAGATTTACAAAAGAATCAAGAGTTTTTAATGCTAAATGGCGTTTATATTATGATGATAGAATTATTAGATAAAAGCAAATTAGTATTGTCAAATAGAATTTTAAAATATCCGTTGGCTATTGCCGAAAAGGATTATTTTTTAGCAATAGTTTCTAAAATAATTTTTGACTCTGGCATCAAAAATAGACTCATTTTTAAAGGTGGAACAGCTCTTCATCATGTTTATTTACCCCAATTGAGATTTTCTGAAGATTTAGATTTTTCTAGTAACGCTGATAAGATGGAGTTGAGTGAAATAAGAGATATTTTTTTAAATTTTGATTTTTTAAAAATTCAGAAAGATTATTTATCCAATACGACAGTAAAGGTTGAAAGACTCCAGTATTTAGGTCCGCTTGGTCAGGCTAATTCTTTAAAGGTGGAGATTGATTTTTTGCAAAATGTAATTTTGCCGCCCCTAGAGCTTGATTATCAAAATGTTTACGGAGTCGATACTAAAGTACGAGTAATGGACATAAGAGAGATTGCAGCGGAGAAAATAAGAGCCATGAGCGATCGGGTGCGCTATCGGGATTTTTATGATTTTTCCATGATAATGAAGAAAATATCTCCAAACTTAAAAGAAGTTATAGAGTTGGTAAGAAAAAAAGAAATTAGAAAACCAATTTCTAAAAAAACCATTTTAGATAACTGGGAGTTAGCAAAGCAAGAAAAAGATAAAGACGCTGCTAGTATATATTATGTTGAAGAATTAAGCGATAAAGAAATAGGTAGCGAATTGTATAAACTGACTTTTAAGGTAATAGGAAAATAAATTTAAAATAATAATCTTATGCTTAAAAAGATTGAACTCAAATTTTCTAAGTTGAGGTATACTGGTAAATCAATTGGTAATGATATTAGAGTGAATATTGAGATGTTGGATAAGAGTGTCTTTTTTAAAAAAAGAATGAAGGTTAATAAAATGATTTTGCCAGAGTTAGTAGTTGGAGAATTTCCAACTGATCAGCCTTATTTTGCTGTCATATTAAAGGCGACCGTCATTGAGAATGATTTAATATTTAATGATATTGGCAGTTTCGAAAAATTAATCAAGGTAGATACTAGCAAATCTGGTTTGCAGGAGTTTGTGGCTGTTGCGGAAATCAGTGAGTATCGTTTTGGTAAACAGTGGGGAAAGGCAGTCGCTTCTTTTGAGATTACAGTACAGGCTCGTGTTTCAGAAATGGAAAAATATATTCCTGATGTAAGCGACGGCTGGCTGAAGGTAAGAATATTTAATGGAGATATTGTGGCTTTGCCCGCCTTTTTAAAAGTAAGGCCTGAGTATTTTGAAAATAGACGTGAATATTTTACAATTTTGGAAGGATTATATCGTGGTCAAAAGGCCTCCGTTTTATTGGACAACAACACGTCAATGCTTTTAACAGATGTAAAACATGGAGCCGGTGTCTCTTTGAAATACTCTATTTCTAAGAAAACTCTTATAGTGGATGGTAAAAAATATCAGGCGACTGACCACCCTGAATCTCCTTGGCAAAAAGGCTTATATGATATTGAGCTGCCTGACCACCCTCATTCAGTTGATCGTAATTATATTAATCGTTCACCAAGATCTAAAACTTGGTTCAGATTAGGGCATAACGGAGAGAGATATTTACACCCAGGTCTTAGATCTTTGGGGTGTATTACGATAACTGAGATTGAAAAATGGGGAGAGATTTATGATAAATTAATTAAAGCACGCAAGGGGGATTTTTTAAGCGTCGGCATTTTAGAGGTAATTGATTAAATATGAAAATATATTTTCTGAGAAAATTAAAATTTTTTTTGGTTACTATTTTTATTGTTGCTGTCTTATTGATTGCTATTAAATGCATATACCCCTTCGGCGTAAAAGAGTATTATACTATTTCTTTAGGCATGTTAGCAGCTGAGATTCCTGGGACTAAAACTGTCTGGGCTTCTCCGTATGACATAATTCCAGAAGATGTAAGTTTTTTGGTTTATTCTCTTGGTGATGAAATGTTATGCGTCCAATCAGGCTGTGGCTTTGGTGGTGTGTTTGTGGAGTGTTTGGGCGGTTGGGTCTCAGGTGATAAAGGGGTGGGAGATATTTTTGATTATGGATTAAGTAAATCGGGTGTTGATATAAATAAAAAAAAGATAATTACTATTGCTAATAAAGAAGGAAAAATTATTGGCGTATATCCTGGGGCAAGCATTAGAAACCTACCACACATAATGCGTCGCCATCGTGATTTGATGCCTTCCGAAATTTTTGAAGCGTGCTCCGATTCTTTGCCTCGTTGGTGGAAATAGTTAAATCTAGATTTTAGTATCAAAAAAGGAGAGGTTTAGCCTCTCCTTTTTGTTATGCAATCATTTCGTCAATGATGCGATTAATGTGTTCTTCGACTGCCTTTATATCAGGTCTACCATCAATATCTAGAATACGACCACGTTCGCGATAGTATTTAAGTAACGGGGACGTCTGGGCATGATAGATGCGGAAACGTTCTTCAACAATGTCACGCTTATCATCACTTCTTCCAGAACTTTCGCCACGTGATAGTATGCGCGCGATAGCAGTTTCATCATCCAGTGTTAAATTAATAACAGCGTCCATCTCACGTCCTTGTTTTGCTAAAAAACCATCTAGAAGCTCAACTTGTTGCAGGGTACGAGGATAGCCATCAAAAATAATTCCCCGGTCACCGCTTTCTAAAATAGCATCCTCAATCATTTTGGTCAGTAGATCATCAGGTACTAATTGACCAGCATCAAGGAATTTGGAAACTTCTTCTTTTAACTCACCTTCCTTAGCTTCTTGGCGCAACATTTCGCCGCTAGAAATATGGTTAAGATTATAACGTTTAGCAATTGCTTCTGCTTGGGTGCCTTTGCCTGCCCCTGGAGGACCAAAAATCAAGAGATTAATCATGATAGATTTTTTTTAATTTTAAATATTTCCGGACAATATAAAACAGGCGATTAAGCCTGCTTGCCTGTGCGCCCAGTAGGATTCGAACCTACGACCGTTTGCTTAAGAGGCAACTGCTCTACCAACTGAGCTATGAGCGCATTACGGCCTGAAGCCGACATTTACATTTTAATGATTCTCTATTTATTGTCAAATAAAAAAAGGTGGCGGGGGAGGGGCTCGAACCCTCGACCTTAGCGTTATGAGTGCTACGCTCTAACCAGCTGAGCTACCCAGCCTTTTACGTGCTTTTAAGCACGTTATATAAGCTATCATTTTCGTTTTTCTCTGTCAATTAAGACTCAGATTTATTCTATATCAACCCTTGTGCGCCCGGCAGGATTCGAACCTGCAACCCCTTGGTCCGAAGCCAAGTACTCTATCCAGTTGAGCTACAGGCGCGCACAACGCACCCTCTTTACTAGAAGGTGCTAATGCCTAAGAGTGCGTCTGTCTTATCGCTTTCCCTTAAGAGCCTGTTTTAAGTGATAGCCAGTTTTGAATTTAGCTACCTTGACCTCTGGGATGGTGATGCGTTCGTTTGGCTTTTGAGGATTAACTCCTCCTCGAGCGTAGCGGACGCGGGATAAGAAAGTCCCGAAGCCGGCAATCGTCACTTCGCGATCATTTTTTAATTCATCAATGACAGTGTCAGTTAAGACATCAATCATTTTCTCAGCCTGCTTCTTGTTCAAGCCTTCGACTTCGCGATGAATTTTGTCGATGAGTTGCGCTTTGTTCATATGTTTATGATTTAGCTTTTATACTTGCTTGGTTTGACCTTAGCGAGCGTATTCGATGACTCTCATCTCGCGAATAACATTCACTTTAATCTCCCCTGGGTATTTTAACTCATTTTCTATCCTTTTTGCAATATCTCTAGCCAAATTATGTGCTTTAAGGTCATTTACCGCCTCAGGATGTACAAAAATGCGCACTTCACGACCAGCTTGAATAGCAAAAGCTTTTTCAATTCCTTCGAAGGAAAGAGCAATCTTTTCCAGCTCTTCTAAGCGTTGCATGTAGTTTTCAAAGCTGTCACTGCGTGCTCCTGGACGAGCGGAAGAGATAGCATCGGCGACTTTGACGATGACGGAAGTAAGAGTAGCTGGGT
Source organism: uncultured Gammaproteobacteria bacterium (assembly GCA_964351585.1). GTDB lineage: Bacteria > Patescibacteriota > Patescibacteriia > Patescibacteriales > UBA12465 > UBA12465. The sequence goes on from CAYGOK010000013.1 coordinate 10,256, forward strand.
GGTCTTCGTGGTGAGTTTCAATTGGCGCAATAATTTCTGCTGGTAAATTGAATTTCTTAGCAATGTCGCGTCCAATTTCTGTATGATTACCCTGAACTTCGTGATCAACTGCCTTACCAATATCATGTAAGAGACCGCCTTTCTTGGCGAGAGTAACATCAGCCCCTAATTCAGCGGCGAGCATAGCGGAAAGGTGAGCAACTTCAATTGAGTGACGCAAAGAGTTTTGTCCGTAACTAGTACGGTACTTTAAGCGACCGATAATCTGGACTAATTTAGGATCAAAGCCGGTAATACCAACTTCATACATTGCTTCTTCGCCAGCCTTTTTAATATCAAGCGCAATTTCTTTCTTTGCACTTTCTACCGCTTCTTCAATTTTGGTTGGATGGATGCGACCGTCTTTTATTAAGTAGTCTAAAGTTTTCTTAGCAATATGACGACGAATAAGTGAGAATCCAGAAACAGTAATTGCGTTTGGTGTATCATCAACGATGATTTCAACACCAGTCATATTTTCAATCGCTTTAATATTTCTACCTTCGCGACCAATAATGCGACCCTTCATTTCATCGTTTGGCAAATCAACAGTAGTCGTTGTTAGTTCAACCGTATAAGAAGAAACCATTCTTTGCATCGCGAGTGCGAGCATGTCTCTGGCTTTTTCCTCCAGCTTATCTTCATTGTCATTTTCTAGCTTACGAACACGAACCATTAAATCTTCGGCTGATTTTTCTTCTTCAGCCTTCATTAATAATTCACGGGCGCCTTCACGAGTTAATCCAGAGATTTCTTCTAATTTAGCATCCTGTTGTAATTGGATGTTCTTGATGCGTTCTTTAATTTCCTGAACCTCATTTACTTTGTCGTATAGTTTCTGCTGTTTTTCTTGTAAATCCAGCAATTTTTGTGAAAAAGAACTTTCTCTTTGTTCTAGCCGTTTCTGCAATTGATGGATTTCATTGCGGCGCTTAGCTTCTTCCTGTTTTGACTCCTCAATAATCTTTAAAGCGCCATCTTGGGCCTTGAGAAGTAGTTCTTTTTCTTTAATTTTAGCGTCACTAACAATTCTATCGGCCTTTTCTGAGGCACTATTGATTTTGGTATCGGCTGATTTTTTATAGAAAACATAGCCAATAAAAAAACCGCCGATGGCCAACGCTGCGTACAGAGCGTAGTTTAATAATAATTCCATATTAATTTGGCCGGATTGGGAAATTGGGGCGGATTTGAAGACTGATATTAAATTTTATACCACAGCAACACGCTTTATTGTAAAAGCGTTATTTTAGAAGATTTCTTGTAATTTTTGCAATTTTTTTGAGAATTCTGCTGTAAGCTGAAGCTGGTCATAATAATTTTTTGATCTTCGAAAATAAGTTCTTCCTTAATCAGTGGTGAGTCCAATTTTCCAAAACAGGCATTTTATAATTTAATCCTAAGTCAACTTTAGCACTTCTAGGCCCGTTTGTAAAGCCTAAAAAGGCACGTATTTTATTGACTTAAATCAAAAATTAAAGTAATATTTAAAAACAAAAGCTTTTATTTATTTTTAGAGAAATTAGCCATGAATATTACAGAACTAGCCAGAATTTTAAGAATTAGCCCCCAAGAGTTGCGCGATTTATTGCCAACCGTCGGCTTTGCGATTGGTCAGAAGGCCATCAAGGTTGATAACAATACGGCCAAGAAAATTATCAAAAATTGGCCATTTTTGCGTCGAGAATGGGAGCAAAAGAAGCTGGCAGCGGCCATTAAGAAGCAGGACGAGGTTTTGCCTAAGGAAAAAAAGACTATTTTTGTCCCTAAGGTTTTAACTGTTCGCGCTTATGCCGAAGCGGCCGGTATTCCGATTAACCGTGTTTTGGCTGAACTCATGAAAAATGGCGTATTTACTTCTATTAATGAAAAAATTGATTATGATACCGCTGCCATTATTGGCGAAAATCTAAATTTAGACGTACAGTTAGCCGAAGATCGCTTAGAAGATGAAGATAAAGAAGATAAGAAGCTAGAGGCGATTTTAGCTAGAGAAGAAAAATCTGATCTTAGAGAAAGACCGCCAGTTATTGTTGTTATGGGTCACGTTGACCATGGTAAAACAAAATTATTAGATTCTATTAGACAGACTGACGTTGTTGCTGGTGAGGCTGGTGGCATTACCCAGCACATTGGTGCTTATCAGGTTAACCGCAAGGGACAGGTTATTACTTTTATTGATACTCCTGGTCACGAAGCTTTTACTGCTATGCGTAGTCGCGGTGCCAAGGTGGCCGATATTGCGATTTTAGTGGTGGCTGCTGACGATGGCGTTATGCCTCAGACTATTGAAGCTTATCGTATTATTGAGGCTGCTAAAATTCCTTTTATTGTCGCGATGAATAAGATTGATAAACCAGCGGCCGATATTAATAAAACTAAACAAGAGTTATCAACTAGATTAAATATTACTCCAGAAGATTGGGGTGGCAAAACTATTTGTGCACCAATTTCTGCTAAAGAGGGAACCGGTATTGAGGATTTGCTAGATATGGTTCTTTTGGTAGCAGAAACTGAAGCCGCTTCTTTGAAATCAAATCCAGAGGCTTTGGCCGCTGGCACGGTAGTTGAATCTAATGTTGATAAGGCTGCTGGACCACTTGCTACTATCTTGGTGCAAAACGGAACCCTACATGTTGGCGACCAGCTTTGTTTTAATAATGTTATTTACGGTAAAGTTAAAGCTTTAAAAAATTATAAGGGTGAAGATATTCTTGAAGCAGGGCCATCAAGTCCAGCTAAGGTTATCGGCTTAAAAATTTCTCCCGCAGTTGGTGATATTTTAAATGTGGGCGATGGAGAAAAAGTTAAGGCCAGTAAAATGAAGGCCACCGTTACTGCTCCAGACATTGCGCCCGCTTCAGCTGATGATGGCGCTGAAGATAAAACTCCTTCAGTTAATGTTGTGATTAAAGCAGACTTCTTGGGTTCAGCCGAAGCGATTGAAGAATCATTACTTAAACTTAATGGTGAGAAAGTAAAAGTTAAAATTATTTCTAAGGGCCTGGGCTACATTACCGAAGGCGATGTTAAGCGCGCTGAAGATTCAGGAGCAAAGATTCTTGGCTTTAATGTCCGCATGTCTCCTGCAATTGAAAATTTAGTACGTGAGCGCCAAGTAACAGTTAAGAACTTTTCTATTATCTACGATTTGATTAAATACGTTAAGGAGGAAATGTTACTGATTGCTAAACCAGAGATTAATCGTGTTAACTTGGGTCGCTTGAAGGTCTTGGCTGTTTTTCGCACCGAAAACAATAGTCAAATTGTGGGCGGCAAGGTTTTAGATGGCGAAGTTAGAAGCAATAGTTTAGTGGAAATTTTACGAGACAATGCTTTTATCGATTCTGGTCGCCTGACTCGTTTACAATCTGGTAAACAAGACGTTCCTTCCGTTGGCAAAGATGAAGAAGCCGGTTTGATGTATGAAGGTAAGCCACTTATTATGGAAGGTGATATTCTTTCAGTTTACATTGAAGAGAGAATCGCTGGTAAAATTTAAACACTATGGCTAGTGTCGAAAGGATAAACGAATTATTATTAGAAGAACTTGGTCAAGCAGTAAATCGCGAGGTTATGCTTGAAGGTGCTTTAATAACTATAACTTATGTTCGTTGCTCTTCTGACATGAAGCAAGCTAAGATTGGTTTTTCAGTTTTACCAGATCGTTTAGCTGGTTCGGCTATGAGAAAACTATCGGGCGCTACTTCTAGCTTGGTTAATGTTTTAAGACAGAGAACTAAGCTACGACAAATTCCAAAAATTATTTGGGAGTTTGATGCGACTGAGCGGGAGGCTAGCTGGATTGAGAAGCTAATTGATGAAGCTAATGCCTCATAATGACAGAAATAATCATGTTTTTCTAAGTCCAGCTAGTCTGGACTTTTTGTTAGCTATGTAATAGAATATTCAGTTATGGATATTGAAATTAAACTACATTCTGCTTTTAGAAAAATAGTTGAAGCCAAAGAAATATTGGTTATTAGTCATACTTCACCAGATCACGATGCTTTGGCGTCGCTGGGGGCCATGTTGGAACTATTTTCTAATTTAGGTATCAAGGCTCAAGCCTATGCTGATAATAAAGCAGAGGGTATTTATAATTTTATTCCTCATGAAAAATTAGTGACCAGCATTAAGCCGACCGACCTGTCGAAATTTTCGGTGATTTTAATTTTAGATTGTGGCTCGCTGGCGCGCACTGGTCTCGAGCTAGAAATAAAAGAAGTTTTAGAGAAAAGAAAAGTTAATAGCATTAATCAGCCAACTATTATCGAGCTTGATCATCATGAGCCGCGTGACCATTATGCTGATATTGAAATTAGGTTGCCACACAAAGCTTCAACAACAGAGATAATTTATGATTTTTTTCAAGCTAATAATTTAGAGATTAACAAGATTATAGCCGATTGTATTTTAATTGGCTTAATGGCTGACACGGGACATTTTCTTCATCCCAATGCTTCTTTTCAGGTCTTAGCAGTTTCTTCGCAGATGCTACTTAAGGGAGCTTCTTTGAGCAAAGTAAGTAGTCAGTTACGTAGCTCTGGAAATTTACTAACCTTAAAAGTGTGGGGGCTAGCCCTAGAGAGATTGCGGTTTGATGCTGATACTGGTTTTGCATCTACTGCTTTGTTTGCGAGTGACTTAGAATCTTTAATTTTAGATGATGGACAGGATTCATCGAGCGATGTATTTGGTGGCATTGCCTCATTTATTAGTTATTTGGGCGGAGTAAGAGTCGCTCTAGTTCTAAGAGAAGAAGAGGGGCGCGTTAAAGGTAGTCTACGCGCTAACGGCGAAGAATTTGATGTGGCCGCTATCGCGCGTCAATTTGGCGGTGGCGGACACAAGCGAGCTGCCGGTTTTTCTATTCCGGGAAAACTACAAGATACCGGTACTGGCTGGCGGGTTATTAAAGATTAAATTTAGATTACCAAAAAAGAGGCTTGCGCCTCTTTTTTTATTTTATCTTCTTAGTATTTTTCTTTCGCCACTCTTCTATTTTTTTATGGTCACCAGAAAGCAGTACTTTAGGGACGCGCAATTTTTTATTATCAACTTCAAATATTTCTGGTCTAGTATATTGCGGATATTCTCCTAAACCTTCTTCGGAGTGCGATTCTTCAATCACGCTATTATGGTTTCCCAAAACTCCTGGTAGCAACCTAATCATGGAATCAATCATTACCATGGCTGGTAATTCGCCGCCTGTTAGAACGTATTCACCAATTGAGACTTCTTTATCAATAAACTTTTTAATTCGCGCGTCAACGCCTTCATAGCGCCCACAGACAAAAACTACCTCTTCTAGTTTAGAATATTTTTGAGCCATTTTCTGATTCCATTTTTTCCCCGAAGCAGACAATAAAATAACTTTGCGCTTACTAGTTTTCTTGGTGTTCTTGTCTATACTCTTTAAAGCCTTAACCAAGGGCTCAATTTTCATGAGCATGCCCGCGCCGCCACCATAGGGGGTGTCGTCAACCGTTTTATGCTTATCAGTTGTCCAGTCCCGAAGATTATGAACCTTGAAACTGACTAATTTTTTTTCTTGTGCCCTTTTCAAGATGCTCTCATTTAGATAAGAATCAAGAATGTTGGGGAAGATGGTAATAATTTGAAATTTCATATAAGAGTATTATAACAAAAAAGCCACGCTTTGTTCAGTTGTGGCTTTTTTGTTTATTGTATTTTGCTATTTTTTAGATGTTTAAATCATCAATAGCAGAAGTATCAACATCTTCAATTTTTGTTTCTTCAGTACGTTCAGTGCGGCGATTTCCTCCTTCTGGATCGTAAATCTTTAGATTAACGCGGGAGTTGTTCTTAGCACCGACGATCTTTAGCAAGGTGCGGATTGCTTGCGCAGTCTGGCCCTTGCGGCCGATAACATAGCCCATGTCGGCTGGATTAATCTTTAGGGTCAGTAAGACGCCCCTTTCATCAATCGTTCTCTCGACGACTACGTCATTAGGGTTGCCGACGATGTTCTTGACGATGATCTCAAGAAACTTCTTGTCTTGATCTTCCATAGTTTTGCTTTTTCTTCCTTGTGGACAAATATTTTTGTTCCATTCGGGAAAGATTTATTAAATAACTGCTAGATATAACAGTCTATTACTATTTTATCATCCCCTGGCGGTTTGTCAATTTGAGCCAATTACTTGGTTTAAGCTTGTACTTCCGCTTCTGGGGCAACTTCTTCAACCACTTCAGCTACCTCTGCTACAACTGGAGCCTTAGCTGCTTCAGTAGCAGCTGCTTTTTTATCAGCTTTTGCCTTAAGTTGAGAAGCACGCTTCTCACTCTTTTGGCCAGCCTTAGAAGCAACAACTTTTTTACCTTCAATAATACTCTTGCTAACTAGCAAGTTATTAACGGTATTAGTCATTTGAGCGCCCTGGCTAATCCAGTGTTTAATGCGGTCAGCTTTAGCTTGTAATTCCTTAGTATAAGGATTGTAAGACCCTAGAGTCTCTAGTACTTTTCCGAACGGATCGCGTCCCTTCTCAGAAATTATGAGACGGAATACTTTCTTGTTGGTTTTTCCTGTTTTGGATAGTTTAATCGCTAACATAGTGTTTATCAGTGTATTTTATTTATTGTGAAATAATAACTTAATATTAGATAAAAGTCAAGACCTCTTAGTTATCGCGTCTTGGAACAAATCCTCCTGGGCGACGGTTGCCTCCACGGTCACCACCGTTACTTGAGCCGAAGCGACTAGGACGTCCGAAGCCTCCGCCGTTGGCTGAGCCATTTGATTTGCCTTTTTCATCCTTCCAGAGGGCGGTATTTTCTTCTAAACCTTTCATGGTTAGATTAACGCGTCCCTGGTCATCGATTTCTTTGATTTTCACAGTAACCTCGTCACCGAGATTCAAGAAATCTCCTGGCTTCTCGATACGATAGGGAGCAAGCTCGCTAACGTGAACCATGCCGTCTTGATTAGCATTAAGAGAAACAAAGGCACCGAAATCTAACATGCGCACAACCTTTCCCTTAATTATTTCTCCAGCCTCAAAGACGTGAACAATATCTTTAACTTGGCGCACAGCTTCGTCGACCATGGCAACATCAGTGCCACAAATCATAACTAAACCATCATCTTCGATATCAATACTAACGCCAGTTTCATCAATGATGCGGTTAATTACTTTTCCGCCTGGACCAATGATAGCACCAATTTTTTCTGGGTCAACATTAAAGCTAATAATTCTTGGAGCATACTTAGATAATTCTGCTCTTGGAGCAGGGATAGCGTCAGTAATAACTTTTAAGATTTCATTTAAGGCTTTGCGGCCCTGAGTAAAAGTCTTAGCAATAATTTCTTCAGTTAAGCCATCAGTTTTAGTATCTAATTGAATGGCGGTTAGACCAGTTTCGGTGCCGGTAATTTTAAAGTCCATGCCACCAGCGCCATCTTCTAAATCTTGGATATCGGTTAAGACTTCCCATTTGCTCATGTCACTAGTAGAAGCTAGACCCATTGCAATACCGACAACTGGTTTTTTAATTGGTACACCAGCATCCATCAAAGCTAAAGTAGAAGCACAGGTTGAGGCCATCGAAGATGAACCATTTGAACCTAGAGTTTCACTGACGATGCGAACAGTATATGGAAAATCTTCCTTAGCAGGAATCATTGGCATTAAAGCTTTTTCTGCTAAAGCACCATGACCAATTTCGCGACGACCAGTTCCACGAAGTGGGGAAGCCTCGCCGACTGAATATGGTGGGAAGTTATAATGATGCATGTATCTTTTCTTGCTCTGACCCTCTAGTCCCTCTAAAGATTGCTCCATGCCTGGTGCGCCTAAAGTAACGATAGACATTACTTGAGTTTCGCCACGGGAGAATAAAGAAGTGCCATGATCACGAGGTAAAACAGCAACAGAAGCTGATAGTTCACGAATTTCATCAAGCGCGCGACCATCAACTCTTTTTTTATCATCAACAATTGCGCGAGTTACTTCAGCATCAATCATTTCTTCAACTAATTTTTTACTGATGTAGCCACGTTTATCACCGCTTAATCCCTGGCTTACTAAATAAGCATCAAGACCTTCTTTGATAGCAGAGACGGCTGCCTTACGTTCACCTTTAGTATAATATTCTTTAACAAATAAGATGTTCTTAATGTTTTCTGTAAGCCAAGTGCGACCTACTTCAAGCAAAGCCTTCTTTTCTGCTTCAGCTTCTAGCTCAGTTTCGGTTTTTTCTTTAGCTGGCTTTTCAACTTTTCTTGAAGGGACGTTAGCTTTTAATTCCTTAATTAATTCAATCGCGCCTTGCATCTCTTTTTGACCAGCGATAATTGCCTCTAACATTTTGTCTTCAGAAATTTCGTTGGCGCCAGCTTCAATCATGATAGTTTTTTTATCAGTTCCAGCGACTATTAAATCAAGACTGCTCTTAGCTTGCTGTTCGTAAGTTGGATTGAAGACAAGATTGCCATCAACCATGCCAACACGAATGCCACCAATTGGGCCATTCCATTTTAAGCCAGCGATAGATAGGGCAGCGGAAGCGGCCACTAATGAAACAATATCGTAATCGTTTTCCTGATCAACTGCTAAAACAGTGATAATGACTTGGATGTCGCGTCTATCACTAGCATCAAACAAGGGGCGGATAGAACGATCAATCATGCGTCCAATTAGAACGGATTGATCAGTTGGCCTGCCTTCACGCTTAATCCAGCGAGAACCTTTAATAATTCCAGCTGCATATAATTTTTCTTCAAAATCAACCATTAAAGGAAAGAAATCAACACCATCTCTTTCGGTTTTAGATTGAACAACAGTCGCTTGAACAACAGTTTCGCCATACTGCACCCAAAGAGCTGCGTCGGCCTGTTTGGCGATGTGGCCTGTTTTAATTGTAAGAGGACGACCAAGCCATTCTCGTGTAAATACTTTTTCCATAACTTTGTGCCTGGCCGTTAAATTACAGGACTGTAATTATATTACAGCACTATCTATTTAGCGGTCAGGTTTATTAATTTATCTTAACTTGTTTAACTTAACTTTTTACTTAACTTTTTTTCTTAATTGCTCCGGAGCGATTGTAAATCAAAAATTTTCTGTCTGAACTTAAATCGATAAAATCGTCAGCTTCTTCAATTAGTTTTGATGAGCAAGTCTTACGAAAGGCCATTATTTCTACTAAGCAACCCTTGTTATTCTGCAAGTAAGAAACCAAAGGAATGTAGTCGCCATCGCCGGAGACGATAACGATAACATCTAATTTATCTGCTAACTTAATTGCATCAATTGCAATACCCACATCCCAGTCGGCCTTTTTTGCGCCACCAGCAAAGATTTGCAAATCTTTCATTTTTACTTCAAAGCCTTGTTGTTCCAAGGCGTCAGTAAAGGGAAGCTCGTCTTGGTTTTCTGTCCGTATAGCATAAGCAGTGGCCCGGATAAGTTTCCGTCCGGCCACTGCTTGAGCTAATATCTCTTTGAAGCTTACTTTTTTTCCGTAAAGATTCTTGGCGGAATGGTACATATTAGAGATGTCCACCAGAATTCCCACCCGTTGTTCCGTATGCTTTATCATAATTATTTTTTTGTTGCTTACGCCTCAATTTCTTCTTCTTTAAGCTCGGCTGTATCTTCTTCAGGAGTGATATATTTCTTTTCCTTTTTCTTTTCTTCCTCCTCTTCTTCTTCTAATTTTTGAGCGATTCTCAGCTTGAGTTTAACGGCTAATTCCTTGAATTGTTCAGCGCTTTCTTTTTGTAAATATTTAAGCAACTTTCTTCTTTCGCCAACTTTCTTTAAAAGTCCTCGGCGGGAAGAGAAGTCATGCTTATGCTTCTTTAAGTGCTCAGTCAGTTGCTTGATTTCTTCAGTTAAAATGGCAATCTGGACCTGAGATGAACCGGTGTCAGTGTCGTGGACACGGTACTTTTTAATGATTTTGTCTTTGGTTGCTCTGTCTAGCATAGTTCTTGCTCCCTATCCGAGAAACGGTCGAGCATCGTCCGCATCCAAGATTAGGGTACATTAATTAGTTAATTACTAAATTTCTTAGCTTATTTTAAAGTGTTAAGCTTCTTCATTAAACGGGACTTTTTGCGACTAGCGGTATTTTTTTTGATAATACCTTTTTTAGTGGCCTTATCAATTGCTTTAATGGTTGCTGACATTAGTTCTTTGGCAGTCGCATCTTTAGCATCTATTTTCTTAATACTAGCCTTAATAGTCGACTTTAACTTAACGGACACCTTCTTATTTTCCGCGTTTCTTTTAATGGTTTTGCGTAATTCTTTTTTCGCTGATTTCTTATTGGGCATACCAGATTTTAATTAATAAAAATTTATTGAAGTAAATTAATTTAGCTTCAAGGAAAGATTAACATAATAATAAATAAAAATCAAGATGTCAAACAAGTTATAATTTAATCGATTCTCTTTTAATATTACTAGCTAAACTTTCATACCCCAAAACATCAAAATCTACCTTTTTCCCAGTTTTATCAGTAAAAGCCTTAATTTCTATTTGGGTATTAGCAACATAGTCTTTAAAGGTTTGTTTTTGTGCGCCAATCAAGGACTGGCTAACTTTTTCGAGGCTAGAGATAGATTTAAATAGTCTGTGTAAGATAATTTTTTCTGAACCATGCTTGGTAAGCTTCTGTAAATATGAAGCCCGGTTTTTGTCGTCTATGAGGATTTTAATATCTTCTGCCCCGTCCAGGCTAGCTTGTCCAAAACATTCTTCTAGGAGCTTGGCGTTAACTTTTTCATTAGCCTCTGAAATCAACTGATTTAGGTTTTGAAGTTCGTCTTGTTTTTGTTGTTCTAAAGAGGCAATATTAAATTCCATTTTTGCCTTGATAACTTGCTCAAGTTCATTTCTTAGTTCAAAAAGATTTTTTTCTAAAGGCTTATCAAGATTTTGGGAATAGAGAAAAATATTAGCATTTTTAACATTAGCCTTTTCTGCTAATTCAGTAGCCTCAAAGATATTCTGAGCATCCTGGAGACCCTCGTCGGTAGTGAAAATAGCAGCGCGATAATCTTCAGGCTCGCCTCCATTTTTAATTACCTCCTGATCTTGATCAATTAAGTTTTTAAAATAATTAATACTTGATTGAAAAGGATTCTCAATTGACGAGCCTTTAGTTTTAGCCTGTCTTAAATCCTTGGCTGCTTCCAAAATGTTTGGTAGATTTTTAACTGGACTAGCATCTTTAGTGTAGTAAATTAAATCGGCTTTAGGTATTTCGCCTTTGCTATTTTCTTTTATGCCAATTTCCTCTAGCTTATCAGCCATGTCTCTCATGGTGTGTTCAGTGGAAGGAGAATTGTCGATAAAAAATAAAATACGGTCACACTGTTTTATTTTTTTTAAAGCCGACTCTACCATTAAGTCGAGCTTAACGTATCGACACTCATCATTTAATTTTTTATATAACTCTGGTTCATCCAGTTTCATTTTTTGAACATCAGCTTCAGTATATTTTTCTCTAGTGAGAGGATTTATTTTGTTTAGTTCGATTATTTTTGTGTAGCCTTTTTCTGGCATCACTTGTTCAAAATTTGTTTGTTTAATTTCGTTAATTTGTTCAGGTGTAAGATTTGTTGAGGAATAATCGTGCTTTTCTAAGACTTCCTTAATTAAATCCCTGGCTACTGTAAATCTATCTGTTGATAATTTAATATTATTTTCTAGCTTAGGCGCAGCTTTCTGGTTATCGTCGCCGTAGCGGGTTGCTCGCTCGTCGCTTGATACATAAATTATTTTTTTAGCATCTTTGTATTGTTCAAAATTTTGAGCATTAAGTTTGTTCAAAAAAGTTTCAACGCTATTTTTGATTAGCTCGGCGTCAACTTCTGGGATGTTGGCCTTATCAACTTTAAAACCCTGAGTCAAATTAATTGTTGCTTTTTCTTTTAGTTCATTCGTATTGATTTCTTCAGAACCTACTCGATATGTTTTATCATTAAACCCTTCTTTATTTGGATCGCTGTCTAAATTGTCAGGCATGCTCAGCTCGGTTTCATTCATTTTGTGATCTGTCATTGCTTGCTTCTGGCTTTCCTCGGCTACTACCGGAGTGCTGAATTTTAAGAACAGACAAAGGGCGACAAAAGACATTTTTGTGATTGGTTTATTGAGAAATTTTCGCAAGCGGTTGCTGTCGCTTATTTGATTGAGCTCACCATTTAAAATAGTAGAAATTTTTTGGTTTAGATTTTTTAAATCTGGTTCTTTGATATTTTCGCCTCCGTTTATAAAGTTTTGAAATTCATCAAAAGGTAGGCCCATGATATTTTCAAACATGTTCTCAGTAATTTCTTCTTTATGACTATCCATTTCAACAATCGCTGACTGCAGGTCTTCTAGGCGCTCATTAAAATCTGTTGGCATTTTTTCTGTTTTTGCGGCCACCATTTTATTTTCCGGATTAACGGCAGTTTTTTCCGGAGACGATTCGGGTTTAAATTTGTGGAATATATTTTCCCAGTTCATATCAGTAATTAGTTAGTTTCTGTCGTTAATAAATTTATAAAATCTGAAATAATTTTTTGTGCAGAGCTGTTAATGGTGGCGGCAATCAGTTCAAGACGATTGTCTTCGGCTGCGTTCATTAGGTCGTCCAGGGTATTGGTTTCAATTTTTTTTTCATTTTTAGCCAATAATAATGTTAAATAATTATTAAAATTTACATAAACAAGCGTGCGAATTTGTAGCTTTCTAGACATCTCATTACTTTCTTTGTCTAATAATAAAGAGATTTTTTCTTCTAGTTTATAAAAAATAGGGTTATTTAAATCCAGCCAGCTTGCAAAAGGCATTGTCTTGTTGTTTTCTGACATATAACAAATGTTGTGCTTATTTTTACTAATTCAATTATAGTTGTTTTAGAGCAATTAATCTACTATTGACAAATATTTACTTTAATTATAGTATCTGCTTAGAACATTAACAATATTAATCGTCTTTGGTCAATAGACAAGACACATTTAAAAATTAATCATGAAAAAAATTACTCTATCCTTTTTCTTTTTATTGATATATTTCCTTAGCTTTACTCAGAGCGTTAACGAGGCTTTAGCCAGGGAAATGTTTGGCGATAGATTTATATCAGGCCAAGAGGCTGGTTTTGAAAATTTATTGATTCCTTTTACGGAAGAAGACTTAAGGCATGATCATGTCTCTTGGTTAATCCCTTTAGAGGTAGATGGTTTACCTAGGTATGAATTGATTCAGGCGCGCTATTTACCGCCTAAATACGAAAAATATGATACCCTATCTTTTACGGAGACGGTGGAATTACTTCGTGTTATTAGTAAGACAAAGCGTATATTTCCTGATAATGAAAAAATAAAATTTTTCTTAACTAAGGAAAGAAGCTTTTCAGTTGATGACCAGGCGTCCTATTTAACCTTTGTTGGTAGCGAAAACGGCTATTCAGTCATTGATTTGCCAAGAAATACTCAGGTTGCCTCAATAAATAAAAAGATTTTATTTATCAGAGACAAAGTAGTTTTTGCTGCAAAAGATGAGAGCGCTGAACTTGGCAGAGTTAGAACGCTAGTTCGTTTATTAAAAGAAGATTAAAAAACAAAAAAACAAGGTTTTAAAAAAGCAGGCCATTTATGGACCTGCTTTTTCTTTGTGGTCGGGGTGGAGAGATTCGAACTCTCGATCTTCTGGTCCCAAACCAGACGCCTTAGACCAACTGGGCCACACCCCGTATA
>CAYGOK010000014.1:0-4738 GCA_964351585.1 uncultured Gammaproteobacteria bacterium
TAACGACAAAGAACCCTTACTTTCTTTAAGTAGGACGAAACGTAAAAAACCATTCTCAATCTCTAGGCCACCGATTGGTTCTTTGTTGGAAATCAGAGCGATTATATTCATAACAGAAGAGAGGAATTTATGTTTCAATTATAGCATAACTGATAGTAAGCGCCAATTATGTCATCGATTGACAACAGCCGTAGTATTTGTTTTAATAGTAAGAATAAAAATTAAACTTTGCATATTAGCTAGTTATTTTTTATTAGTTCTTTTTAAAAATAAAATTACACCTCAGTGTATTTGTCTAACCAAAAATTTTAAGTAATGACAAAGCTTTTAAGTTTTTCTGGCTCGCCAAAGCTGGAAGTTGGGAAGGCGCTTGAACTCTCTTATGCGCGCCCCAAAGAAATTATGGCAATTGGTAGAAAAAACATTGTTTTTTCTGGGTTTAATGATTGGCTTTTGGCTGCTCGTAAAGCAAACAGTATTAGTCCTTATGCTTTATTCTGGCGTGAAATGGCGCTCAAGTATCCAGTTGCAGATGTGGTCGCTAATCTTGATAATTTAATTAAGGTTGCCGGTGAGGAGCCTGAATTATCTGATCAGGTTCAGGCGATTCTGCTTTTAGTGCCCGCCAAGAAATTACCGGGTGTTAAAAAATTACGACAACTATCTTCTGAGATGCCAGAACAAGCGCACATTCGAACGATGTTAGTTAGAAAAAAGATTTTAGGCGATGAGGCTTTTGTTCGCTCCCGGTTTTTTCAAGTAGTTCGCGAAGTAAGCGAGGGCATAATTTCTTTTACTTTAGAAAACAGTCGAACTGTTAGTCGATTTTCTAGTATCTTTCAAGAAAAAGATTGGAAGGTTAGAAAAAATCGAGTGCAAACAGTTTATGGCAACGCTACCATTATCCCGGTTCGGCCCAAGACTGAAGAAGCTAATCCAATTTTTTTACTGGTCGATGGCGATTTTTTGGTAAAGAAACTTTACTTTGCCCAGTACCAGAAAATTAATTTAGTGAAACGTTAGTTTAATTAGGCTATGCCTTTTTTCTGCAAGTCTCCTGCTTTGGTAGGAGGCTTTTTTTATTGAGGATTATGCTATAATATAGTCGTAAATATTTAATATTTAAAGATATGAAAGATAGATTTTTTCTTAGCCGCTTAGCATTAACTAGTTTAGTTTTGGGACTATTTTTGTTAGCAGATTCTGGTGAAGTTTTAGCCGCTAAAGCGCCTGTTATAATCAATGTTCCTTTTACTTCTCAGGCACCACTTGGTGAATGGAAGGATCCTCGCCAACAAGATGGTTGCGAGGAGGCAGCCGTGGCGATGGCGATGGCTTGGGCAGGAAATGAGAAAAATATCGCTAAAGACAATTGGCGTTTACGCATTTTAATTCTTGCTACTTTTGAGAATAGAAAATATGGTGAGCATAGGGACGTGGCCTTAGCCGATGTGCAATCCTGGTTACTAAGAGATTATTTTAATTACGACAATTCTTTTATTAAGAATGTGGTAACCGCTAGCGATATTATCAAAGAACTAGAAGCGGGTAACATTGTGCTTGCTCCGACTGATGGCCGTAAATTAAAGAACCCTAATTTTACCGGCGCTGGACCAGAAAGACACATGATTGTTATTAAGGGTTATGACTATGATAAAAAACAGTTTATTACTAATGACCCAGGAACACGCAATGGTGAATCATATCGTTATAGTGAAAAAATAATAGTTGATGCTATTCGCAATTACCATACTGGCTACCATAAGCCAATTAGGGAAATAGTCAAAGATGTTTTAGTTGTCGGACCAAAGAAAAAATAATAGAGCTTTGAATCAAAAAAAGTCGCCAGTAAGCGACTTTTTTGTTTGTAGAAATTAACATGCTTTACAGTCTTTATTCAATACAGCAATCAATTACTTTTTTGACTAAGGCGCCAAACTTGCTAGCGATGCCTGTTTTTTTAGTATTAATTGCATCATCGTCAATTTTTTTAACTTCGCCCAGGTCAATCAGTTTCATATTTAACCCCCAGAACAGGGAATACATATCATAGGCTTTTTGAAACATTTCTTTTGCATCTTCTTTATTACCTTTTCCTTGAGCTTTAGTGCCAACCTCCATTAAACGGTAAGAGGCGGCGAGTAAATGTTTAGAGATACACCAAACCTCACCCTCGTATTCTTTAATAATTCTTTTAAGAAGTGATTTGCGGGTCTCTCTGACCTCATTTAATAAATCATAGTATTTGTCATTGCCAGTTTTTGCGCCAGTAAAGAAGAAATGTTCTTCAATGCTGACTAAGTTCATGATAGCAATAGTTAAATCTTGATCAGAGGAGAGGTCTAGATTATGATCTTTTTTCATTTGATCAACTTTCTCTACCAATTCATTCAAGCTAAGTTCATGGCTCATATTTTTATATCTTATTATTTTTCTATTTTGTTAATAAGTAGAATAGTCCGCTTGAAATGATTAGTGTTCCGAAAGGCATAGCGACTTTTTGAAAAGGGAAATGGGCATGGCCGCCATTATTTTTTTTCAGGTTAACATACCAGAGACTCATTCCGGTGAAGGCAACGCTGCCGATAATAATACCGAAGGCTAGTTTATCAATGCCAAATAATTTATTTCCTGGACTACCAATTAAATCTTGAGAAAATAGAGGCCAAGCGATTAAGGCATAGTAAGCCAAGACCGTAAGAACGTCTCTTAAAGTTTTGTTTCCAAAGCTCCAATTTTTTTTATTGAACCAATTAATGTTCCAGGCAGCAATAGCGGCAGTTAGTCCGCCAATCCAAAGTCCGGAAATACTGTCATCAATTCCTAAATATTGGGAGAGGCCAAGACCGGCACCAACTGCGACTACGCAAACAGGACAAACGGCCTGGACAGGGTTGGTAATAAAGGCAGCAATGGTCGCAGTGGCAGCCGTTAGCCCAAGTGCACGATTATTTATTTTCATAACTTTTCAAAATAAGAAATTATATCTTCGTCTCCCATATAACAGTTCTCGCCGTCATAAAAGAAGGGGACGCCGACGCCATCTGCAGTATCAAAACCACAACTCTTGGCAGTTCTTTTTAACAGAGCCGAGTTGCCTTGATTGTTGTAAACTTCGAGTTCTTTGAACTCCATTTTTTCCTTAGTACCATTTTCTAACATGTATTCCTCAACTATTTTACAATAAGAACAGGTTTCGCCGTAAAAAAGTACTGCCTCTGGTCCTCTAAAAACCGCCATTAGCACTCCTATTGTCATTACTCCAAGAGTAAGTAGAATGGCTGGTAGATTTTTCTTTATTTTCATATTTTTTACTTAGTTATGATTAGGCGCGGTTACTAATCTTGTTTTGTAATTCAGTAATGAAGTCAGCTTGAGAGATTTCTCTAGTTTCTTGTTGGCCCCTGTCGCGGACGTTTAAAACTTCTGAGCCAGCCTCCTTGTCGCCGATAACGAGCATGTGCGGCGCCTTTTCATTAATTGCTTTACGAATTTTATTACCGACCGTTTCGTTAGATTCATCAATCTCTACTCTAATGCCAGCTTTTGCTAGAGCGTCTGCTAATTTTTTACAGGCCGGAATATGCGCTTCAGCCACAGAAACAATTTTTACTTGAACTGGTGAAAGCCAAAGCGGGAAAATGCCACCGTAGTGTTCAATAATAACACCCATAAATCTTTCAACTGAGCCCAGCAGGGCACGATGAATAACAACTGGAGTTTTTGGTTGACCGTCAACATCAGTATAATGAAGATCGAAGCGTTGTGGTAATTGAAAGTCTAACTGAACGGTTGCGAGTTGCCATTGACGTCCAATGGCGTCTTTAACTTTAACATCAATTTTTGGTCCGTAGAAAGCACCATCACCTTCGTTAATTTTGTAATCTAGGCTAGCTTTATCTAAAGCTTGTTTTAAGCTTTCTTCTGCCGCATCCCAGGTTGCTTTTTCGCCTAAGAATTTTTCTGGTCTAGTTGATAAATGAATTTCATCAATTTTTAAATCGAAAATTTGGTAAATATTTTTCACTTTTTCTAAGAGCAGAACAATTTCATCAGTAATTTGTTCTGGTCGACAAAAAATATGACTATCATCTTGAGAGAGGCTACGCACTCTAGTTAGGCCATGTAATGTCCCAGATTTTTCATTGCGATACAAAGTTGTAGTTTCTGCTAAACGTAACGGTAGGTCGCGATAGGAATGGATGTCGCGCTTGAAAACTAACATGTGCGCTGGGCAATTCATTGGCTTGACTCCTAAATCACAGCCATCCTCGGCGTGATGGAGAATAAACATATCTTCTTGATAATGATCCCAGTGACCAGAAGTTTTCCAGAGCTCAGCGTTTAAGAGTTGCGGCGTTCTTACTTCCTGGTAGCCCGCGCCATAAGAATGTTCACGAGTTAGTTTCCATAGTTCTTGTAACATGATAAAGCCCTTAGGTAGAAAAAAAGGAGAGCCTGGTGCCCATTCATGGAGCATAACTAAGTCCTGCTCTTTGCCAATTTTGCGGTGGTCTCTTTTCTCCGCCTCTAACATCATACGTAAATACTCATCAAGTTCTTCTTTAGTATCAAAAGCTAGACCGTAAATACGGGTTAACATTTTATTTTTCTCATCACCGCGCCAATAAGCACCCGCCAGCTTATTTAATTTAAAGCTGCCGGCTTTAATTTCTTTGGTTGATTCAATATGTGGCCCGCGGCAAAGGTCGGTAAAGGCGCCGACTGAATAAAAACT
>CAYGOK010000014.1:4838-19875 GCA_964351585.1 uncultured Gammaproteobacteria bacterium
CGCTGTTTAATTAGTTATAAAAAAATCCCATCCTGGTAAAAGCAAAATCATCTGCTTTTACCGGGACGGGACTCATTAGTCTCGCGGTTCCACCCAGTTTCTTCTATGTAAGAAGCGCTTGTAAGTTGTTTTTGAGCTTTAGGCTTGAAAAGCGGTTTAACCTCGGGCTTGGTGGGCCCAACAATCAGCTCTTAGGCCACTATATCACTGGTTTGTGTATTTGTAAAGAAGATATATCTTTTATCCCTTCACTGCGCCAAGAGCAATAATTTTTCCTGCCCCCGCTTTTTTTAATTCAGTCGCCGCCGTTTCTATAGTTGCGCCGGTAGTAATAACATCGTCGATTAAAATAATTTCCCGACCATTCAAATTATTTCCCGACCAAGAGAAGACGCCGGTTAAATTATTTTGTCGGTCTTTTTGGCTTAAATGTGCTTGGGCTTTAGTGTTTTTTATTTTTTTTAAATCTAGACTCAGCTCATAGTTAAAATTAGCAGCGAAGCAGCGCGCGATTAATTCTGATTGATTAAATCCTCGGGTACGTTCACGTTTTTTAGAAAGAGGAACTGGAATGACTAAATATTTTTTTTGTCCCGCTTGCCCCTGCCAGAATAAACTCAAATAATCACCAAGAATTTCTCCAAGCTCGCTGATGGCATTAAATTTTAATTTCTTAATTAAATCAGCTAGAAGTAAACTTTCGTAATTACCAGCAATAAAAACAGCATCAACATTTTCTAAGTTAAAAGAAAACTCTGGACTATCAAATTTTAATAGTGGTCGACAAGTGGGGCACAAATAAATATCGTTCTCCTTGCCACAAGCTAGGCAACGGATAGGGAAGAGTAAATCGAGCCAAAATTTTTTTGATAACAAAAAAGCCATAAGTTTTTCTTATGGCTTTAAGTATAACGTTTAGTCTATGAACTAGAGATAAACTTTTTCAGCAGTAAGTAGGCTAGCGCAATTTAATTTGGTAAATCATTTCTGAACTCTTGTCAGTAAAGTAGAGAAAGTCTTGAGTGCCCGGAACAATAATTTCGGAAATATTGTAGGCACCGTTAGGGATGGCAATTAAAGTCTTGGCACCCGTTGTTAAATCTATCTTGTATAAATCATCTTTGGTTCTGTCAGCTAATTCTGGGAACATTCCGGCGCCGGCTTCTAAGTTTTCTGGAACAGCACAGTAGACTTCAGTGTTAGAGGCAAAAGTACACTTGCTTGCCCAAGTGCTTAAATCTAAATTTTGGCGACCAGAGCCGATGCTGTCACCGCTAGAATTAACTATCCATAGCCTTGGTTTGTAATCATCGCGACTATGGTAAGCGCTGTAAAGCAAATTGCTACCGGTTGGCGACCATTCAGTTTCTATGCCACGACCTTCAACAACAGTTGATTTAAAATTTTCACCATTTAGGCCAACAAAGAAAACTTCTTGTCGGTCGAAATCAACGCCTTTAGTATACATTGCTACGATTTGATTATTAGGTGACCAGGAGGGATACATATAATCAGCGCGGTCACCAACTGGCTCAATGGCAGTAGCTTTGGAGCCGTCGCTATTAGCGACAATAAGCCAACGATTATTTTCGTCTAGGCCAATACTCTTGGCAGTGATTTGCTCATTATCAGTAGCGAAAGAAAAGTCTTCCCAATGAGAGGGCAGGGTAACTTGTTTTTCAGTATCAAAGTTGTAGGTTATTTTGCTGCCATCTGGATATTCTAAAATTGCTTTATCAGCGCTTGGTGCCCAGGTAACGTTTTCTACTGAATAAAATACTTTATCACTTAGACGAACAATGTTGCCGTTTCTATCAACAGTATAAAAGCGTCCATCTTCTTTATTGTAATAGCGAACGCCACCGTTAGAAGATAGTTCTGGATTTAGAACTGAAGATTGGACAATAGGTAGAGTCTGGACAACACCTCCTTCGGCAATGACGGTAGGCGCTGTTGCTTGTGGGTCAGGTTGACCAATGGGGGTGCTGGTAGCGGGACCGTCAATTGTGGGCAGTCCGCCCGGACCAGTTATTTCTTCACCAGCTCCTTGCCCTGGTCCAATAGACGGAAATCCTCCAGGAGGGGTCGTCGTTGAGACTTGTCCTACGGGTAGAGTAATTATGTCTTCTTGAAAGAAAAATCTCCAGAGCAAGTAACCGAAAAAAATAATCAATCCGATGAAACCGATAATCAATAAGGGCTTTTTTAGACGGGCTAAGATTCCCATAAATGCTTGTTTTATATTTCCAAATATTATATAATTCAATTATATAGTAAGAATGCGGATTATTCAATTTGTTTCTCCTGATTTTTAATATGGGATTATTTTCTTTCGGTAATGATAATCTTTTTTTGGGCATAGATATAGGCGATTCCTCCTTGAAGATGGTTGAGTTGAAAAAAAAGGGGAGGAAGATTCAGCTTTCCAACTATGCATTTAGTGAGAATGTCAGTGAAATCAATTTTAACAAAATTGATGACATCACTTATCTAGCCCAAGCAATCAATAAGGTTGTAAAAGAAGCTGGTATTAAGGCGCGCCGAGCGACGGTCTCCTTGCCAACTTTTGCCGTTTTCTCGACAATTATTAATATTGTTAACGCTGATAAGAAAAATTTATCACAGACTGTTAGCGAAGAAGCGAAGAAAGTAATTCCTTTGCCGCTTGATGAAATGATTCTTGATTGGAAGGTTATTCCTGATAAGACTGGTCGCATTCCTACCTCTGGCAATATGCAAATTTTTGTTACCGGTTCACCGAAGAAGCTCGTTCGTAAATATTTAGATGTTTTTAAACAGGCAGGAATTATTTTGGCCAGCTTAGAAACGGAAACATTTTCTTTAGTTAGATCTTTGGTTGGTGATGATAAGGCGCCAGTGATGATAGTTGAAATTGGTGCTAATAGTACTGATTTGTCGATTGTTAAAGAAAGTATTCCGGTTTTAAATCGCAGTTTAACAGTTTGCTCGGCAACGATTACCGAAGTTTTAACAGAAAAACTTGGTATTACTTATGCTCAAGCAGAGCAGTTCAAGCTGGATCTAAGTTTTGCTCTTAACGCTGAGGGCAATCAAGAAGAGTTGCCTAAACTGATTACCTCAACCCTGGAACCAATAGTTACTGAAATGCGCTATTTAATGGATTTCTATCATTCTCAAAATGAAGAGAAGTTAGAAAAAATTGTTTTATCTGGCGGCGGTTCTTTATTTTTAAATTTAGCTGATTATTTTTCTAGGCGCCTGGATGCAAAGGTAATTATTGGTAACCCTTGGAACCGTGTTGAATATCCTCAAGAACTTAAGCCGGTTTTAGAAGAAGTTGGGCCCAAGCTAGCAGTTGCTATCGGCTTGGCCATGAGAGAGATAAGTTAGTAGTTATTAAGATATGCTTTTTGGCCGCAATCCAAACAAAAATCAAACTGAAGAAGCCAAGGTTTTAAGCAACCCAAAAATTTTGGAGGTCAATTTGATTAAGGAAGAGGAAAGGCTTGAGTTTGATTGGAAAAAGGGAACTAAGGCCCTGCTTTTGGCTTTGGGAGTGACTATATTTATTATTGTCGAACTATATCTCGGTTTAGATTGGTGGCAGAAGGATGAAGAGGCGAGATTAGAACTGACCCAAGCTGAAACGAGTAAGGTCAGTAAAGAAGTGGCTGAGTTTAGAAAGTCAGCAGCTGACGCCCTTGCTTATCAGGATAAAACTTTAGAAGTTGACCGTCTTTTGGGAGAACATATTTATTGGACTAATTTTTTTAAGTGGTTAGAGAGCAACACTTTAAGCACGGTTAGTTTTAGTTCTTTTTCTGGTACTAATGATGGAGAATATACTTTGGCCGGTAAGGCTGGGTCCTTTGCTGAAGTTTCTTGGCAGATTCAACAGTTTGCTAATGACCCTTTGGTTTTAAATGTTGAGTCGATGACGGTTTCATCTGGGGAAGAGCGAACCAGAGAAGATATTGCTTCCCAAATTGCGGCTGCTGAACAGGCTGCCGCTAATCAAGATAGTGAGAGCGAAGAAGTGTTTGTGCCCGCAGAGCCAGCTGGGGTTACTTTTAATCTCGCACTAGAGATTGATCCAACTATATTTAACAAATAAGATGCCTGATCATAAACTAAAACAACGTAACTCCTTTAATCTCTTTTTGAATGAGCACTTTAACTGGCTAGTGATGGTTGGTGTACTTTTTGTTTTCATCTTTGCCTATTTATTTTTTATTGGTCCAAAGCTAGAGATTACTAAATCAGCAATTAAAGATAATATTGAGGCTCAGCAGAAACTTTTTTCTGAGCAAGAAAAAAAGTTAAGAGATCTTAAAACAATACAGGAAGTATATAGTGAAATTCTACCAGCCGATTTAGCAAGATTCGACGGCGTTTTACCTAATCAATATCTCAAAGAAACTTTGTTTGGTGAATTAGAAGAAATAATTGTTGACCGTGGTTTCTTGTTAAACTCTGTTGTTTTATCATCTGATATGGAAGCTCCGGCCGATCCTAATAGTATTGGCTTACCAGAAATGGGAACACCAGATACAAGTCGAGTTGGTACTATTACCGCTAATGTATCTATTGGCGCTATTGATTATAATGGCTTTAAGCAGCTACTTACTTCTTTAGAGGCCAATTCACGCTTGTTTGATATTGAGAATGTAAATTTTTCACATGAATCCGAAACAGCTGATTTTGAGATTTCAACTTACTATTATAAATCTTTATGAGAAGTAGGCATTCAATCGCATTCTATATTGTCATCTTGCTAATATTTTTAGTTGGCTTGGTTTTGTTATTTATGCGTCAACCATTTATTAACTTCTTTCGCGTGCAGGTTGGCGTAACAGAGATTGATGTTACTCCTCGCAAATCGTTACCAGCTAGTCAGTTAATTAATACCGATATTTTAGCAAGTGAAAAGCTGTCTTCCTTGCGCGAGAACGTGAAGGTTTTTTCTATGGAAGATATTTGTGGCGATAGTGTTAATGCACCTAAGCGTTGTACGGTTGGTAATATTAATCCTTTTTTAAGTAAATAAGCAGATGCCCAGTAGTAATGACATCAAACTTTTAAATACTTTAGTAGAGAAAGGCCTTGTCTCTCAGGAAAAGTTGGCCGAAATCACCACTAAAGTAATAGAGAAAGGTGAAAGCCTGGCTGTTTTTTTAATTGCCAATAAGATAGTAGACGAGGAAAAGTTAACTGAAATTCGGGCAGCTCTGTTCGGTTTAAGTTATTATAATCTTAATGAAGCTGAGGTGCCAGAAGAGATTCTTAATTTTTTACCAGAAGAAATCGCTCGTACTTATAAAATTTTGTGTTTTGATAAAGAGAATAAGGTGATTAAAATTGGCATGGTAGAGCCAAATCTTAAAGCAATTGAAGCGGTTAATTTTTTGGCTGCTGATGAAAAATTAAAGGTTGAATATTTTTTAATCTCTGAAAGTAGTTGGCAGAAAATTTTCAAACAGTATCAGAAAATGGAGCAGGAAATTTCTAGTGCACTTGAGGTTAAGGCGAAGGAAGAAGGTGATGAATTAATTGAAGTTAAAACTGATTCTAGTGATTTAAACTCAGACGATATTAATAGTGCGCCTGTTTCTCGTATTGTATCTGTTATCATTCGCCACGCTGTTGAAGCGCGTGCTTCTGATATTCATATTGAGCCCTATGCCAAAGAAAGTCGGGTTCGTTATCGTATTGATGGTATTTTACATACCTCTTTAACTCTACCAAAGAGTATTCATAACGCCGTTATTGCTCGTATTAAAGTTTTAGCTAGGTTAAAGCTTGATGAAACGCGTATTCCCCAAGACGGTCGTATTCGTTTAGTTGTTAATAGTCGTGAAATCGATTTTCGTGTTTCCACTTTGCCGCTTTCTACTACCGAGAAAGTTGTAATGAGAATTTTGGACTCTGTTCAGGGAGTGCAAACGTTAGAAAATCTTGGTTTTAATCAGATTGGATTAGTTCGAATTAAGGATGGAATCCAAAAGACTAGCGGCATGGTTCTAATTACTGGTCCAACTGGTAGCGGTAAAACGACGACTTTATATTCTATTCTTAATATTTTAAACCAGGAGGGTGTTAATATTTCTACGCTTGAAGATCCGATTGAATATGAAATTAAGGGCATCAATCAGTCACAGGTGCGGCCGCGTATCGGCTTTTCTTTTGCCAATGGTTTGCGCTCACTTTTGCGCCAAGATCCAAACATTATCATGGTTGGAGAAATTCGTGACGAAGAAACAGCTGAATTATCTATTCACGCTTCGTTGACGGGACATTTAGTTCTTTCTACTTTACATACCAACGATGCGATTGGTGCAGTTTTTCGTTTATTGGATATGAAGGTAGAAAGATTTTTACTCGCTTCTACTTTAAAAACTATCGTTGCGCAACGTTTGGCACGTCGCTTGTGTGATTATTGTAAACAAGAAACAGGATTATCTGATGATGCTAAACAGGAGATGGTGGACGAATTAAAAGTTTTGCCAGAAAATGTTATTAAAACGGAACTGCCAAGCTTTACAAATATTCAAGATATTTTTACAAATCATAAGATGTACAAAGCAGTCGGTTGTCAGCGCTGTGAAAACACCGGTTATTCTAGTCGTGTATCGATTGCCGAAGTTATCGATATTAATGACCAACTAAAAGAGATGATTAATAATGGTGATCGTAATTTTAATATCGAAACGATCAGAAAGACTCAAGAATTTATTTCTATTAGACAGGACGGTATTATTAAAGTTCTTCAGGGGATAACAACCATGGAAGAAGTTTTACGTGTTATTGAAAGTTAAAATTAGCTTATGGCAATTTTTAGATATTTGGCCGAAGATGCAAATGGCCGCAGAAAAAGAGGACAGATAGTCGGTCTAAATGATTCGGATGCTTTGGCGCGCCTTCGTAAGCAAGAGTTTAATCCAATTAGCGTTGAAAATATTACTGGCACATTAGAAAGCCGTTTTTTGATGGTAATCGCGCCGATTAAGATTAAAGACCTGGTTATTTTTACTAGACAGTTTTCTGTGATGATTTCAGCCAACGTCACAGTTGTTGAAGCTTTGATGATTTTAGTTGATCAGACTGATAATCTTAGTTTGCGTAACATGATTGCAGAGATTGCCTTTGAAGTTGATAGTGGTGCT
Source organism: uncultured Gammaproteobacteria bacterium (assembly GCA_964351585.1). Lineage (GTDB taxonomy): Bacteria > Patescibacteriota > Patescibacteriia > Patescibacteriales > UBA12465 > UBA12465. Next base: position 11,984 of record CAYGOK010000014.1, read on the forward strand.
TTTTTATCAGAGGCATTTGGTAAACGTCCTAATATTTTTTCTAATTTTTTTATCAACATTATTCGCTCCGGTGAAACCTCGGGAAAGTTGGATGAAGTTTTAAATTATTTGGCGGATGAAATGGAGCAGAATTATGATATGGTTGCCAAGATTAAAGGAGCGATGATTTACCCAGTTTTTATCGTCTGTGGTCTTATTGGTGTTGGCATTGTTTTAATGGTTTATGTTATTCCAAATTTAACTCAAATTTTAACAGAGACTAATGCAGTTTTGCCAATATCGACGCGCATTGTTATTGCCATTTCTAATTTCTTTAAAGACTATCTTTGGTTAGTTGGCCTCATGGTTTTAGCAATTGGTGTTGGTGCTCATTTTTATTTCAAAACTTACATTGGCCGTTTGCAATTAGATATAGTTAAATTACGCATGCCAATTTTTGGCAAGCTGTTTCGCTATATTTATTTAATGCGCTTTTCTCGCTCTCTATCAACGCTACTTAAGGGAGGAGTTATTATCACTAAAGCTTTAGAAATTACGGCTGATGTTATTGGTAATGTTGTTTATAGGGAGATAATTCTTGATACCCTAGAGTCTATTAATGATGGTAATCCAGTTTATTCAGTGATGGATAAGAGTCGTTATGTTCCGAAAATGGTACCCCAGATGATTGCGGTTGGCGAAAAGACAGGTAAGCTCGATGTTGTTTTAGATAAGATTACGGACTTCTATGGTCGCGAAACTTCTAACATGCTTGATAATTTAAGTAAACTCATGGAACCGATTATTATGGTAGTTATGGGTGTCGGTGTTGGTATTATGGTGGCAGCGGTTATCATGCCGATGTATAACATGGCAAGCCAATTTTAATCTTGCTTTGTCGGTTAATTACTTGCGTGATGTTATGTTTTTTTGCTAAAATAAAATTAGCAATCAGCTATTGGTAAATACACATAAAAACTATGAACAAGAAAAAACAAGGTTTTACGCTTATCGAATTGTTGGTGGTAATTGCCATCATCGGTTTGCTATCAACTCTGTCGATTCTCGCCTTAAACCAAGCGAGAGCTAGAGCCAGAGACGCTAAGAGAATTGCTGATGTTAAGCAGATTCAAACTGCTTTAGAGCTGTATTACAACGAAATGGGTGATTATCCAATTACTGGATCCGTCACTCCTGGTGTAGCTATTAGAGGTACTAGTGGCACTTATTTAGCAGCTGTTCCAACCCCACCAACTCCTGTTGACGGAACAGGTTGTCCAGCTACTCAAGCAGCTTATACTTATACTAAGACTGGTACGGGCGTAGGTGGTGATGCTTCCTATACTATTCAATACTGTCTTGGTGCTCAAATAAATAATATTCCTGGAGGAGCTTTGCAAACCGCATCTCCAGCTGGTATTAAGCTTCCATAAGTAATGTATATTTGTTATAATAAAAATAATTAAAGTTAATTAATTTTCGATTGCTGCCTTAATAACCGGTATTAAGTCAGTAATCAACCCTCAAAGAGGGTGAAAACTATGAACAAGAAAAAACAAGGTTTTACGCTTATCGAATTGTTGGTGGTTATTGCCATCATCGGTTTGCTATCAACTCTGTCGATTCTCGCCTTAAACCAAGCGAGAGCTAGAGCCAGAGACGCTAAGAGAATTGCTGATGTTAAGCAGATTCAAACTGCTTTAGAGCTGTATTACAACGAAATGGGTGATTATCCAATTACTGGATCCGTCACTCCTGGTGTAGCTATTAGAGGTACTAGTGGCACTTATTTAGCAGCTGTTCCAACCCCACCAACTCCTGTTGACGGAACAGGTTGTCCAGCTACTCAAGCAGCTTATACTTATACTAAGACTGGTACGGGCGTAGGTGGTGATGCTTCCTATACTATTCAATACTGTCTTGGTGCTCAAATAAATAATATTCCTGGAGGAGCTTTGCAAACCGCATCTCCAGCTGGTATTAAGCTTCCATAAGAGATTTGAAAGTTAAACAGTTGACAACATATAAAAAAGGGGCCACAACTGGCTCCTTTTTTTATTTTTTGCTATGATTTTGAGAGAATGAGACTTATAAATTTACCCTTAATTATATGAAGCTGATAACAATGCAAGATAGGCAAGCTTGGTCAGCTTTTGCACTTGCCAACAAAGGAATCGCTGGCACTGAGTTTTTACTTAGTCCGGAGTGGACTAGTGTGGTTAAGGAAGAATATCAAGGTACAACTTGTCTAGCAGTTATTGATGATTTTGCGCCGGTTAATCCCGAAAATATTGAGGTTGCAAAAATCTTAGCTTTAATTGTTATTTCACAAAGATCGCTTAGTCGCGGTTTTTTTTATTGGTATGCGCCGCGTGGGCCACTTTTAAAAGATGGCCTCGGTCAAGAAAAGGCGGCGGAAGTCATTAAGTTTTTATTTCACGGGATTAAGCGTATAAATCAAAAAGCATTATTTTTGAAAGTTGAACCAGCTTGCGCTGATGAAAATTTTTGGCGTTCAGTTTTTCCAGCTAGAGCTTTGTCAGGAGTTTTCCGCGTTCGTCGCGCTCAAGATATTCAGCCACGAGAAACGATTGTTTTAAATTTGAAAAAGACTGAAGATGAACTCTTGGCAGAGATGCATCAAAAGACACGATATAATATTCGTTTAGCTCAGAAAAAAGGTGTAAAAATAATTGAAGGAAGTCTGCAAGATTTTGAAGAATTTTGGCGACTGATGGATATTACGGGCGGGCGTGATGGTTTTCGTTTACATGATAAGGAGCATTATCGTCGTTTACTATCATTACCTCAAGAAAATATTCCTGGTAAGTCGGAATTTATTCGCTTATTTTTTGCGGAGTACGAGGGCAAAAAAATTGCAACCGCACTCTTAAGTTTTTGGGGCGGACGTGCAACTTATTTGCATGGCGGAAGTGATAATGATGTTCGCGAAGTGATGGCGCCTTATTTATTGCAATGGGAAATGATAACGCGCGCTAAGCACGAAGGTGCGACGCTTTATGATTTTTATGGAATTAGTGAAAAGAAGTGGCCGGGAGTAACTAGATTTAAGCGCGGTTTTGGTGGAGAAGAAAGAGTTTATCCTGGTGTCTTTGATATTATTTTTCGCGCAGCAATTTATCGCTGTTATCGTTTGGTTAAATTATTAAGAGCCGTTATTAAAGGGAAATAAAAAAATCTCCCCTAGTAGGAGAGATTTTTTATACGGTCTCTGAATGATTCCTTGATTTTTTGAGCCCAAACTTAACAATATGTTTATTATAGAGCATTTTTGGTTAAAAGTCAATATTATTTTAGCCTTGCCCCAGATGTGGACCCGCGGGGAATCGAACCCCGGAGATCCAATTGTTAAGTTTGGACTCGGAACCACTCCCGGGCCCACATCAATTAAATTTTAACTGATTGTCCCTGAATACGATTTAAAAATATTCTGTCTAAAAAATAAACCTATGTTGGAGATTTTAAATACTACTAAAAAACATGTTTGCGGTCGCAGGGCACGGAAGCTTAGTGATGATATTTTGTCTTTTTATAAATTAAGCGATAAGGATGTTTCTCTAGTTGTTATTGGCGATAGAAAAATGCGTAGTTTAAATCGAGATTTTCGCGGTTTAGATAAGCCAACTGATGTTTTATCATTCTCGGCTATTAAGGCGCCAGAGCAATCATTGCTTGGTGAGATATTTATTAATCTTGACGATGCTGGTCGATCAGAAAAATATCTAGAATTATTTGGTAGGCGCCGTTCACGCGAATATATTTTTTATTTTCTCTTAGCTCACGGCCTCCTGCATTTAGTTGGTTATGATGATAAAACAGAGAAGGGAAGGCTTGCGATGGTTGAGCTTGGTGCTAAATTTATGGGCAGATTATTTCCAGAAAAAGTGATATAATATAGCTATGAAAAGCGGCCTGAAAAAGATTTTAATATTTTTAGCCGGAATTTTGTTATATTTCGGGATTTTTTTAGTGGCGCCAAGCGCGGAAGCGGCGACTTCAACCGTACGTGGCAAAGCTTATTGGGGCAACTATGGTTATATTTATTTTCATTGCATCGACGATATAATTGGCGAACGCTTTGACGAGGCTCAGAATTTAGCAGGCGCTAATAAATATCAACCTCCCGGACAAAACCTTTTTCATTTCTATTCCGCCCCCTGTACGGATTTAGTGCATGGCGTAGAAATTAATACTCAAGGAATATTATCGGGCTCTGCCTGGAATCCTTCGGTTGGACTTATTAATTTTTTTGGACCAGATGCGCCAGAGTATGGATTTAACTCTAATTGTCCTCAGTGTGTTCAAAGTAATAACTGCATTGGCTGTTATAATTTTAATGATCAGCGTGTTTACGGTTATGCGCAGATTGCTTCAACGAGTGAATATATTAGTTTGAGTAAGTCTGGCTCTCTGGTTAATATTTATACCAAAGCCGGTACGCCAGTCTATCCACTTGCTACTGGCATCGGCCTGGGTGATTTTGCTGGTACGGCTCCAATGCATTCCGGGACCAAGCCCAACGTCAGTTTTAATTGTCAGACCGAAAATTACCCCGGGGCTAATACTTGTGCCTCAAGACAGTATCGAGTTTATATTAGTGGTTTAATGATTGGACGACTCACTGCGCCTAATTGGTCTTATGATAGCGCTTGTTCCAGTGGAGCTTTGCGCGCAGTTTTGCGTTGGGAAAAATATGCTGGCGAACAGAGTGCTTTTGAGGTAGTAGTTAATGATACTAATACTTTTAGCACCTCAACTTCTGACTATATCTGTTGGTCTGGTAAGAAAAATCAGCCAGAAACTTTTCAGTATATAATTTCTAATACTAATCCAGATTGCGGTGGACGTTTAAATTATGATACATCGTACTATTGGTGGGTACGTGGTTACGATACTGACGGTAAGGTTACTGATTGGGTGCAGTATGACACTAATAGTTTGACTGATACCGACAGGAATGAAGACGGAGACCCAATGACTTTTCAAACTTTTCGTCACGAGTTTCCTAGTCCATTTTTCACTTGGTCGCCCTTTAGTGTGACAACAGCCTCAACTACAACTTTCACTAGCGAGTCTTTTGCTTATGATGATGCTAATCCAACCTTACCTATTAGCTGTGACCCGGCGCGTTGTCCAGGCTATCTATGGACCACTAGTGATATTAATGCCGTAATTTCTGCCACTACTAGTCCGATTACTGATATAGATTTCTTTACTGCGACCAATACAACCGTTACTTTGCGAGTAACTGACTACGCTGGCTATGTTTGTAGTACTTCGACGGTTTTAAGAATTAATTATGACTTGCCGCTCTGGCGTGAAATCAAGGCACAATAATTACGATTATGAAAAATTTTAATGCCAATAAAAATCGTTATTGCCGCCCTGGCTTAACCCTGATTGAATTAGTGGTGAGCTTATTTATCATTTCGTTTGTTACAGCTATTTTCGTAACAAATTATCGAACGAGCAATAAGCGCACAGATTTAATTATGACTTCGCAGGTCATAGTTTCCGACATTCATCGTGCACAAAATAATTCTTTGGGACTAGTAAAATACGGCGAAGAAACACCGGCCGGTGGCTGGGGGGTTAATTTTGATTTAAACCATAAAAATCGGTATATAGTTTTTGCCGATTTACAGGGACCATCGCCTAGTGGACAGACAAGCACTGGATATAGATTGTATGATCCGACCACTGAGGGAGATGTAAACAAAGGGTCAAGAATTATTATGTTGCCCCCAGAGATAGAGCTAGCATATTTAAAAATGGCAGGTTATTCTTATCCGCTTTACTCGGCTAATGTTACTTTTTTGCCGCCTGATCCACAGACAAATATTTATGGTCAGGGCGCAACTTCAACTATACTAGAAATCGGTGTCCGCGAATTACAGAGTAATACAGTTAAATTGATTCAGGTTAATTTTTTAGGTTTAGCTGAGGTTTTAGATGCGCCTGTTCAGCAATGAGGTGGTGCTTAATATGAAAATGAGTTTTCCAAAAATAGTATCAATGAAATCAGGGTTTACACTAGTTGAAATAGTGGCGGTTTTGTTTGTAGTCGCCATTGGTTTAGTTGGTGTTTTATCTTTAATTGTTCAAAATATTCAAAGTCAGAATATTAGTAAAAATACTATTACCGCTTATCAGTTGGCACAAGAGGGAATAGAGCTTGTTCGTAAAGTACGAGATACAAATTGGCTCGAAGCTCGTACCTGGAACACGGGGATGCTGCCAGGAACGTACAATATGGATTATCAAGATTCCTTGCCAAACATTCTTTCCTCTGGTAGCCAGGCACTATACAAAGATGCTAATGGTTTTTATGTTCATGGCGGAGGGGCGCCCACACCGTTTAGTCGGATTATTGAAATTGAAGCAATCAATCCTAACGCTTATCGTATCTATTCTCGAATAACTTGGACTGACCGAAATAATACTTTTAATTATGATGTTGAGACAGTGTTATATGATTGGTATTAATTTTAAAAAAAACAAGGAAAAGCGTGGCTTTTCTTTAATAGAAGTTCTAGTATCTGTCTCTTTGTTCGTGATTATTATCATGTCGGCAACGGAGATTTTTAAGATGGTTATTGAGGGGCAAAGGAATGCAATCGCTAGTCAAAATGTGCAGGAAAGTTTGAAGTATTTTTTTGAAGTTATTGGTAAGGAAATGAGAATGGCACGTCGTAATGATGGGTCCTGTATTAATGTTCCGGTTGGTCAGATTTTTCACGTTTCTAATAATGGCCTAGGTGATGTCTTGTATTTTAAAAATTATTATAGCCAGTGCGTTGCTTATCAATTAGCGACTGATAACAATACACAACGTTTTAGAATTTCTCGCAATTTAAATTCTGGTTTTATTTCTCCTCAGAGAATTAATATCGAGGCTCTACGTTTTTCACTTGACACGCTTGGCCAGCCTACTGTTACTGTCTCCATGAAAGCTTGGGCAGTGGGCGAAAATCGTTTTAAATCGGAAATGGAAATTCAAACCAGTATTACCTCGCGGTATTATAAATAGATTTTTTTAGATTGGTATGATGACTAAATTAAAACTGAAAGGCAGCGCAATGATACTAACCATGTTTATTTTGGCCGGCATTTTAATTGTCGCTATGAGTGGCTCGTATGTTGTTTTGGTTGGTATTACGGCGGGTGGAAAGCAGGCCCAGTCAACAAAGGCTTATTTTGCAGCTGAATCTGGTATTGAATTTATTCTTTGGGACTTACGTAAGAATGGTAATAATCATGGCACGGCCCAGATGGGCATGACTATTCCGTTAGTTGCTAATTCCTTGGCAAGCCCCAATCTTTCTTACGAAGTATTTTTTTCGAAATTTCCGCCCCGTACTTATGTTTCAATTGGCGATTTTCAATCAGCCAAAAGAAGTGTCGAAGTCAGTTTTTAAACGCCCGGCTCCCGGGCGTTTTTAATTTGTGATTTTAGGGAAAAAAACCTTGGCAGGGTTTTTTAAAAATGGTATAATTTAATTAACCTGAATAGACTATAAATAGACAGGGAGATCAAAGTTTTTCATCAATTAAATGGCCCTAATTAAGGGGAAAAATAAAGCCAAAATAACGGCCGCTATCTTGTTAGTAGTGTCTTTTTTGTTTTCTGAAATTAAGCCGTCTAACGCTTTAATAAACTCTTATAACAAGCCTTGGAATGGAACCTTATCTGCTACCGAATGGAATAACTTACCTCTAGATTTCTTGAATAAAGACGGGGCCGCCAGCTTGATGGGTCCGCTCACGATTGGTTCTGTTTCTACCTCTTCTTGGCTATACGTTCATGGTGGTATTTTGAGTCCGGTTAGTTCAGCCTATATTTCATCAGGAGAGTTTGGTAGTTTGGCTGGTTATGGTAATTATTATTTTGG
>CAYGOK010000015.1:0-16532 GCA_964351585.1 uncultured Gammaproteobacteria bacterium
GTTCAGCCTGAACCTACTCCGGAAGTAATTCCTGTGCCTACACCAGCGCCTTTAGTTAGAGACTCCGTCTTTACCAAGGGGGAATACATTATTAATGTAAAAGGTATGACGCCTTTTAACATTTTAATTTTCCCCAGCGCTGATGGGTGCGCGCGCTACAGCTTATCCTCGGATAGATATGATTATCAAATCTATTATTCTGATGGGGAAGTTGTACCAGGCGGGCCTGATGTTGTTGTCAAACATCGGCCGCAGCCAAAGTTTCGCCTTTTTTCCATAAATGGAGACTGGGTTAAGTTAGTAGTTAGATAAACAATTCGATAATAAATCGAAGCAGGGGATAGAGCAATCTATCCCCTTTTTTATTTTTCAGGGATTATGTTATAATAATATCAATAATGAACGTATTTTTATGAAAAAAATTATCGTTAGTTTAGCCTTATTTATTACGGCTTTTAGTTTTGTAATTGTTTTACCTGTTTTAGCTCAAACTGAGGGTTGTCCAGATGGTTCTAATAATTGTTTAGCCAATCCCTTGGGGCGCGATATTGATACTCCACAAAAATTGATTGGTAAAATTATTAATTCAGTTCTTGGTGTAGTTGGCTCACTCGCTCTTTTGATGTTTGTCTATGGCGGACTTACATGGATGACTTCGTCTGGTAATCCAGAAAAGGTGAAAAAAGGAAAAGATATTATTGTCTGGTCAGCTATCGGTCTAGCGATTATCTTCTCGGCTTACGGATTGACGCGCGTCTTAATTGAGGGCGTGACCAGGTAAACCCCTTCGTTCAATGCTTAATTTGAAATAGTAATGAGTTTAGTTTGACATCCTGTTTTATTTTATTTATTATAGAGCAAGTGCTTTTGTCCGCTCCGTCTTTGGCGGATATTCCGACAAACCACTAAAATATCGGGTCGATACCAAAGCGGTCAACTGGGGCAGACTGTAAATCTGCTGGCCTTGCGCCTTCGAAGGTTCGAATCCTTCTCGGCCCACATTTTCTATGGCTTTCATTAATTCAGACAAGATCGGTCTTGGACTAGCTAAGATGTTAACCATCGCTTTCTTAGCTCTTATAATTGTCTTAATTATCTTAGCCGTCCTTTAATTGAGAATATTATGCCTGAGCTCCCGGAAGTGGAAACTATCAGGCGCGATTTATCGGCGGCTATTATCGAGCGCCGTATCGCTGCTATTAAATTATTATCGCCAAAGACCGCTAAGAATGAGGCGGCTTTTTTTGTAAATTTTTTAGTTGGACGCAAGTTTGATGAAATTAATCGCTTTGGAAAATTACTAGCTTTACGTTTAAAGAAAAAAAGCGAGGAAGTCGAGAATAATTTTTTATTAGTTCACTTAAAAATGACAGGTCAATTAATTCTTGAAGCAAGCGGAAAAAAATTAGCCGGTGGCCACAGTTTAAGTGATACTTCTTTTGCGGCTGCTGTCGGCGGGGAACTGCCTAATAAGCACACGCGCGCGATTATTGAATTTTCTAGTAATCATAAATTGTATTTTAACGACTTGCGTAAATTTGGTTATCTTAAAATTGTTAATCAGGACGAATTAGATAAAATAGTAGCTATTGGATATGGACCAGAACCACTTACATCGTCTTTTACTGTAAAACATTTAGAATTGATTTTAAAAAAACGTCAGACTAATATTAAAGCAGTCTTATTAAATCAGAAGTTGATTGCTGGCTTGGGAAATATTTATGTTGACGAGTCTTTGTTTATGTCTGGGATAAGACCAGAAAGAGTCGCTGCTAGTTTGAGATTACCTGAAATCAAAAATTTATATCAAGCGATTAATAAGGTTATAAAATTAGCAATTGTTAACCGCGGAACGACTTTTAGTAATTATGTTGATTCGGCTGGAAAAAAGGGTAATTTTTCTCGTTTACTTAAAGTTTATGGTCGCGGCGGTCAGCCCTGTTTGAAATGTCACGAGATGATAATTAAATGCAAATTAGCTGGTCGAGGAACCCATTTTTGCGCCAATTGTCAGAAATAGTCTAATTTACGTATAAAATTTGACTTTTTATCACTTTTTATATATTGTAAAGATATATTAACGAGGTATAATATTAAATTCCTATGTCCCAAGACAACATGATCAAGTTGGAATGCACGGAATGCAAGACCGTAAATTACCACTCTCACAAAAACAAGAAAACCTTGAAGGAACGTTTGGAGATGAAGAAATTTTGCAATAAGTGCAAAGCCCATACTCTACACAAAGAGACTAAGTAAATAACCTGTCTTGCTGCCGCTATCCCCAGCCTGTAAGTGGGCGCGGCGACAAGTGTTTAACTCAATATGTCCAAAAATCTAACCAAGCCTTTTTTATTGCTTCTGGTTTTTTTGGTTATCATCGGTTGCTATCTAGTGTTCCGGCCTTTTTTAACAGAACTGTTTGTGGCCGTGATTCTAGTTTCTATATTTTACAGACCTTATGAATTTTTGGTTGCTAAATTGAAAGGTCGTCGTAATGTTGCCGCTCTTTTAATGTGCTTATTTTTAGTTATTGTTATTTTGGTGCCAGCAATTCGCGTTGTTGCCTATGCTGGTCAAAAGTCAGTTATCGCCTACTCGCAGGCGGTTGAATTTTTTGACAACAGAGATCTGGGCACCGTTTTAGATGACGACTCTTTTCAGCGCGGTGTTTTTAAATATCTTAACTTGTCAGAGCTCAGCGAGAAAAATCAATATGTTCAGGATTTCTTCTTAGATATCTTAAAGCGTTCTAGTAATTGGATGATTTCGGGAGCTACAATTGTTGTTAAAGAAACCACTAATTTTATCATCTCTTTAGTGATGATTATTTTGGCGATGTTCTTCTTCTTTGTTGACGGTAAGCGCATGTTAAACAGCTTGATGCACATTTCGCCGCTCCCTAATAAATATGACCGCGAAATATTTGCCAAGTTTAGAGCAGTCAGTTATACCACCTTTGTTTCTACTTTTGTAACCGCCGGTGCGCAAGGTTTGGTTGGTGCTATCGGTTTTGCAATTGTTGGTTTTCCGGCGCTACTAGCTGGAATTCTAGTTGCCCTTCTTTCTCTTTTGCCCTATTTAGGTTCCATGATTTTTTACGTACCGGTTGGAATCTACTATTTGCTGATTGGTGATATTTGGCAAGGAATTTTCATTTTAGCTTGGGGAGCGTTAATCATCGGCACTATCGATAATATAATTCGTGCTTACATGATTAAGGGTAAGGCTCAGGTTAATCCAGTGTTTATTCTATTTTCTATTTTAGGAGGTATCGCCTTATTTGGTTTTTGGGGAGTTGCTCTTGGTCCGCTCATTGTTGCTTTAACGGTTACAATTTTTCATATTTACGAAATGGAGTTTTGTGCGCACCTTGATGATTGCGATTCTGAAGACACGGTAGAAATAGTTAAAGAAAAAAGTTAATTAATTTCTTTAGTTATAAAAAACATGCTAGGAGAAAAAACTAAGAAAAATTTAGAAGAAGCGTTTGCTGGCGAATCGATGGCGCGCAATAAATATGATTACTATGCTTCAGTAGCGCGTAAGACTGGCTATGTACAAATTGCTAATATCTTTGAAGAGACGGCACTTAATGAGAAGGAGCATGCTAAGCTCTGGGCGAAACAGTTGATGCTTGTTGGCGACGTTGAAGCAGATTTGAAAGCAGCTATTGAGGGAGAGTTATATGAAAATACAGAAATGTATCCACGCATGGCACGTGAAGCCAGGGAAGAAGGGCATGATAATATTGCTAAACTTTTTGATTATGTTGCTCAGGTTGAGAAAGCTCATGAGACTAGATACCGTAAATTATTAGAAAATATTGAAAAAGGAGAAGTTTTCAAAAAACCTGAAGTAAGACGTTGGAAGTGTAATAACTGTGGCCACATCCACGAAGGAGCTGAGGCTCCGGAACTCTGCCCTGCTTGCTTACATCCGCGGGCCCATTTTGAAATCTTTGAAGAAACTTACTAAAATAATATGAGCGATCGCGTTGATAGAATTTACTTTTGTCGCATTTGCAGCAACGAAGTTAAATTCGTTAAAGATGGCGGCGGCAAAATAATTTGCTGCGGCGAAGAAATGCGCATCAAGAAAGAAGGCTTCGACTACGAAGAGTAGGAAAAGCTATTTTATCTTTGATATTTTATGTCTAAAAAGGACCGCTGTTTTCGGCGGTCCTTTATGTTTAATTTTTTCAAGTGAATTTTAAATACCAGAAATCAGACCAGCGGGAGTTTTCTTATTGATGAAAGATTTAATTGAAGCGATTGCTGATTCATACATTTTATCAATTGAATCATCAGCAAAGAAGGCAACGTGTGGCGTGACAATAACTTGTGGCAAATTAATAAGCTCTCTTTCTTTGGTTAAGTCATTTTCATGTTCAAGTACATCTAGAAAAGCGTGCCCAACTTTTTTATTTTTAATTGCTTTAATGAGAGCCTTGGCATCAATTATTCCGCCGCGAGAAGTGTTAACGATAGTCACGCCTTTTTTCATAAGCGCAATACTTTTAGCGTTTACGATATGTTTGGTTGTTGGCAGCAGTGGGCAGTGTAGGGAAATTATATCAGAATTCTTCCACACGGTTTCTAATCGGGCATAACGAAAATGGTTGGCTTGAGCTAGTTCTTTGTCTGGTTTAGTATCATAAGCAATAACGTTCATTAAAAATCCTAAACTAGCAATGCGGGCAACATTAGCACCAATACGACCAGTGCCAACAAGTCCCAGAGTCTTTCCTTTCAAAGCAATGCCACGTAAACCAGCAGAAGAGAAAGCCTTGGCTTTTTCTACCTGGTCATCACCGGAAGGAATTTGGCGTAAACCGGAAAGCAGAAGAGCAAAGACAAACTCAGAAATTACATGGGCTCCGTAGTCAGGAACATTACAAACGGTAACTCTTTTTTCTTTAGCAGTCACCAAATCAATGTGGTCGTAGCCAACGCTTCTGGTAACAATTAGTTTTAAATTATTTAGACCAGCGATTGCGTCTTTATTTAGCTTGCAGCGATATGAGATGCAAAGTATTTCTGTATCGGCTCCGACTTTTACTACTGCGCCGTCAGACAGTGCTTGGCGGATAATTTTTGCTTCAGGAAACTTCTTTTTTACTAGACGTTCATCCTCAGGGAGAACATCTATAAAAAGAATATGGGGAGTATTTTTCATATATATATTTGCGGTTATCTTATTAAGTCTTTTAATTATAGCAGATAGGGTTCATTGAGGAAATGAAAAAGGCTGCTTTTTGAGCAGCCTTTGTAAATCTGAAATAACTATAATAACTTTTTAAATTTTACTTTACTACCTAAAATTAATGGTAACGGTTTCTATTAATACAGAAGAAGATCGGTCAATTTTTGGCCAAATTATTTTAGCCGCTAAATCAACTGGCGCAAAAAGAACTAGTCCGATCCAGCTTAAGCGATAGGTTGCCACTTTTTCCATATCGGAATCTTCATTAGTTAGAAAGTGATAAATTTTTTCCATCCTTTTTGAAATCCAACCATCGTTTAAGATTAAAATCAGCCAGACGGAGACTGAAGAGACGCAACCAGTTCCGAAAGCAATCACCCAAATCATTAATTCCTCAGTGAATAGATGGCGATACAGTAAATAGCTAATTGCCGTCATGATCATGGTAATGGCCAAGGCAGACGCTTCGCGATAATCGTTAATTAGGCGCAGAGTATAAGTAACTATTGCAGTAATTACGATTAAAACAAACGATAAGATGAAAATGGTAAAAGTATAACCAATAAGCAATATGATTGCTGTTAGCAGCACGACTATTAAGGCTGTCATGAGGGTCATTGTTATCATAAACATGCTTATAATTCGTATAATAACACCAGGTAGCTCATGGCGACTATAGAATTGCCAGGCTGCATAGAAATTTTTTAAGTCTCTTTCTATAATTAATACAAAACACAGAAAGATTGATAGACAAGACGCTATTGTCAAAATGCCGATGCTGATTTTATAAGTTTCTGGCAGAGAAGTTTGTAGGATGCCGGATTTAATTATGAACAAAACTAAAGAGGCGCCAATAACTATTAAAGTTATTATTTCTTCAAGTAAGTATTTGTTCATTGGATGAGTCTTTATCCATAAATTTATTTTTCGGCAAATACCGATTGGAAATTGAAAAATTGCTAAAACAATTTTTTTGGTATGCTTAAAAAAATTTGTAACACACCGGAAACTAATTTGTTGAAGCTTCTTTTGTGCAAAGGTTTGGAACTTAAGTATGTATCGGAACACTGCTTTTGGTTCCAAGAAGCGCCAGCGCTTGGTTAAAGCAACGGCTTTATTCTTAATTTCCTTCAAGTTGTGCCAACTAAAGCCGATCAGGCTCCCTAAGAACGTCCCCACTGGAACTAAGTAGAAGTTGTGCTTGCCACTTAAGTAATAAGCGTAGCCACTCAGTAGAATTCCGAAGAATCCTCCTAAAAACGATGAGAAAAGCTTGTTGTTTTTCATTTTTTATTTAATTTTAAAGGTTCAAAATAACTAGTAATATTATCAGATTATTTAGTTTAAGTCAAGTATGACACCTTTTTAGGTCTTGTAAAAATATCATTGAAATAGTAGAATAAACTAAGCTAATATTGCGGGATTAGTATAGTGGCAGTACAGGAGTCTCCAAAACTTCTGGCGGGGGTTCGATTCCCTCATCCCGTGCAAACATAAAAACTGCTTATTTTAAAGCAGTTTTTTGTTTAGGGAAGACGAGAAATTTAACTAGTGATATAATAGATTTGTGATATTTTAAAAATATGAACAGACTAACGCCAGAAGAGTCTCGGGTTATTATCCATAAAGGCACGGAGGCGCCTTTTGTCGGCGAATATGTAAATAATACAGCTAAGGGGGTTTATGTTTGCCGTCAATGTGATTTGCCTTTATATAAATCAGAGCATAAATTTGATTATAATTGTGGTTGGCCGAGTTTTGATGATGAAATTGAAGGAGCGATTAAAAGAAGTCCAGATAATGACGGTCAAAGAACAGAAATATTGTGTGCCCGCTGTGGTGCTCATTTGGGTCACGTATTTGAAGATGAATATTTAACTTTAAAAAATACAAGACATTGTGTAAATTCAATTTCAATGAAGTTTATTTCAGAAAAAATAAACACCAAAAGAATTGTGCTAGGTGGAGGTTGTTTTTGGGGCATGGAAGAGCTGATTAGAAATCGGCCTGGTGTATTAAAAACTAGAGTTGGTTATGCTGGTGGCCAAGTTGATAAGCCTACTTATCAAAATCATTCAGGCCATGCGGAAGTGGTTGAGATTGAGTATAGCCCAGAAAAAACCTCATATTTAAATTTATTAGATTTTTTCTTTCAGGTTCATAATCCCACGACTTTGAATCAGCAGGGAAATGATATTGGTACATCCTATCGTTCCGTTATTTTTTATGAAAATAAAGAAGAAAAAAAGATTGCCCAAAAAATGATTGATATCGTAAATAAGTCGGGTCGCTGGAAGAATCCTGTTGTTACTAGTCTTGAGCCGCTAACAAAATTTTATTTAGCTGAGGACTATCATCAAAACTATTTACAAAAAAATCCTGATGGCTACAGCTGTCATTTTATTAGATTTGGTTCCTATCTTAAATAAAAAAATATTATTAAATAGTAAATTTATGATGTTAAAAGATAAAGTAGCTATCGTTACCGGCGCCGCCAAAGGTATTGGTCGAGGGATAGCCTTAACGCTTGCTCAAGAGGGTGCAAAAATAGTTGTTAGTGATTTAAGTAAAGATGAGTGTTTAAAAGTTGTCGACGAAATTGAAGCTATGGGTGGAGAGGCAACGGCTGTTAAATGCGACGTCTCAGTTAAAACGGAGGTTAATAATTTGATTGCTGCTGCGGTTGAAAAATTTGGTCAATTAGATATTCTTGCTAATAACGCTGGAATCTTTCCGTTTATATCTTTTGAAAGCATGACTGAGGAAAATTGGGATAAGGTTTTGGATGTAAATTTGAAAAGCATCTTTTTAACTAGCCAGGCGGCTGTTAAAGTAATGAAGCCAGGTTCAAAAATTATAAATATTTCCTCTATTGCTTCCTTTATTGGCTTTGGTGGCTTGGTCCATTATTGTGCTTCTAAAGGTGGCATAAATGGAATGACTAGAGCTTTAGCTTTAGAGCTAGCTCCTAAAAAAATTAATGTTAATAACGTTGCTCCGGGAGCAATTGATACTCCGGGCGCCAGTCAGCCAGATCAGCCACGCACTGCCACTGAAGAGCTTCGCAAACAGACAATTGCGACAATTCCTTTATCTCGCTATGGTCAACCAGAAGATATCGCTAACGCCGTTGCTTTTTTGGCTTCCGATAAGGCCGATTATATAACTGGTCAAACCTTAGTAGTCGATGGTGGTTATATTTTACGATAAACTAGTAAATATTGAGAATAAAGACAGCTCCTTTTGGGGCTGTTTTTTTGTTTGACTTCTTGAGCATATTATAGTAATTTGTGATGATGCCTAATTTTACAAATTTGGCTTTAATTACAAATTTAAAAGAACTTTAAAAATTAAATATTAACTTTAAATCGTCTAAAATGGAAAAAACGGTTATGCAGTTTTATCGCTCCTTAGAAGAGGGAGTAAGTGAGCTTTGTTTCAATATTGAAACAAGCCAAGAGTTAACTCAAAAAGAGCTAGGTATTCTGAAATGGATTTTAGCTGAAACCTTTGAGCCTTGGAAGCTTTCTGCAAAAAGCCTCTTGTCTGAAAATCCGGTATCTGAAGTTGGACCGCGACTTAATGTCGCCACACCTTTTAATACCAATGCTTTATCTATCCTGAAAAGCTGTGGCTTGGAAGAGAAGATTACGCGCCTGGAAGTTTCTCGGCGTTTCGCCGAAGTAGAAGCTCCATTTGATAGGATGACTGAGTGTATTTATCCTGAACCTTTAAAAACTTTTTCCACCGGACAAGTACCAGAAGAGGTTTACGAGGTTGATCTTATTAACAAGGGCATAGCGGCTTTTGATGAAATTGACGGCTTATCAATGGATAAACGTGATAAGCAGGCTTACTATGATTATTTTGTTGGTCGCTGTAAGCGCAACCCAACAATAGTTGAAATCATGGACCTTAATAATGCCAACAGCGAGCATTCTCGCCACGGGTATTTTAAGGGCAAGCAAGTAATAAATGGTGTCGAAATGCCGGAGACCTTGATGGAGATTGTTAAGTCAACTTTGACTGCTAATCCCTCAAATAGTCTGGTCGCATTTTGTGACAACTCAAGTGTCTTGCATGGATTCTCTATCTGGACATTAATACCAAAAAAACCTGGCCAAGCTTCGAGATTTGTTGAACGGGATGTGACTTATCATATTTTGTTCACCGCGGAGACGCACAATTTCCCGACGGGGGTTGCTTCTTTTCCGGGAGCGCAGACTGGTACCGGCGGACGCATTCGTGACGTTCAGGCAACTGGACGTGGTGGGCTGGTTATTGCTGGAACAGTTGGTTATGCTGTTGGAAATTTATTACTTGATGGCTACGGCTTGCCCTGGGAACGTGCGGATTTTCCTTATCCTGATAACTTAGCGAGTCCTAAGGATATCTTGATTTTTGGATCAAACGGAACTACTCGTTACGGTAACGAGTTTGGTGAACCAGTTATCCAGGGTTTTGTTAGAGCTGGTGCATCATGCTTGCCCGATGGAACTCGCTATGAGTGGTTGAAGCCGATTCTGTTTACTGGCGGGGTAGGCCAGATTAATGATTCTCATCTGGAGAAAAATGAAGCGCAAAAGAACATGATTATCATTGAAATTGGTGGGCCAGCTTATCGCATCGGATTCGGGGGTGGCGCAGCCTCTTCTCTGATGCAAGGGGAAAACAAGGCGGAGCTTGATTTTAATGCTGTTCAGCGCGGCGATGCCGAGATGGAGCAGAAGATGAACCGTGTTGTTCGCGCTTGCGTTGAGATGGGAGCTGATAATCCAATTGTTAGTATTCATGACCAGGGAGCCGGTGGACCAGCTAATGTATTAAAAGAATTGGTTGAGCACGCTGGTGGCACAATAAATATTCGGAGTATAAAATCCGGGGACCCAACTTTATCAGTTTTAGAAATTTGGGTTTGCGAATTTCAAGAAAGAAATGGCTTATTAATTAAGCCAGATAGCCTTGAATTACTGTTGGATATTTGTGCGCGCGAGAAAGTTAGCTGTGAGGTGCTTGGCGTGGTAACTGGTGACGGCGTCTTTACTGTCATTGATAGCGAAGGTAAATACCAAGTACCGGTTAGCATGGAATTAAAATCCGTCTTAGGTGGTATGCCACAAAAGACGTTTTATTCTGAGGAAATTCCACTCGAACTAAAGCCATTTCAAACCTCAGGCCTTTCGATTAATGAAAGTCTCGATAGAGTGTTGAAGCTCCCCTCGGTTGGTTCGAAAAGATTTTTAACCAACAAAGGTGACCGGAGTGTGACTGGTCTTGTTGCTCAACAGCAGTGCTGTGGCTGGCCGCAAGTAACGGTTTCTGATTTCGCAATTGTTTCTCAAAGTCATTTTTTAGATGATCATATTGAGTATACTGGGGCAGTAATATCAATTGGCGAACAGCCAATCAAGATGTTAGTCAATCCGGAAGCTGGAGCCAGGATGGCCGTAGCGGAAGCAGTTACAAATATGGCCGGAGCTTATATTGCGAATTTAGAGAACATCAAGTGCTCTGCGAACTGGATGGCCGCTCCAAAACTTGAAGGAGAAGGGGCCCGCATGTATAGAGCTGCAGTAGCGATGCGTGATTTTATGATTGATTTAGGAATTGCGGTTGATGGCGGTAAGGACAGTCTTTCTATGGCAACGAAAGTTAATTATCCTGCAGAAGGGAAAACAAAACTTATTAAATCGCCGATGGAGCTTGTTATTTCTGCTTATGCGCCGATGTCGAACATAATGAAAAAAGTGACGCCCGACATTAAGCGTCCGGACGAAAGTCGAATAATGCGTATTGATATTTCTGGTGGCAAACGCCGCTTGGGAGGATCAGCCTTGGCGCAAGTTTACAGCCAACTGGGTGACGAGTGTCCGGACGTCGAAGGCTCGACACTAAAGGGAGCATTTGAAGTTATGCAGGAGCTTGTGGAAAGAGAGGCAATTTTAGCTTGTCACGATATCAGTGATGGCGGGATGATTGTTGCTTTGCTCGAAATGTTGTTTGCTGGTAATTGCGGATTTGATGGTTGCCTTAACGTTGATACGGATGAGATACTTGCTGAGTTATTTGCCGAAGAGGCCGGTTGGCTGATTGAGTATTTGCCTGAGCATGAAGAGCTAATTAACACTTTATTAAAAGAAAGGGTTGGTTATTTCGGCTTCACCTTGGGCTTTACCATGCAGGATAAATCTTTCCGTTTGTATAATAATAAGTTTGATCAAAACACTATTATTGCAGACAGCATGGAGCGCTTGAGAGATGTTTGGGAAGAGACTAGTCATCAGCTTGATAAGCTTCAGTGTGACGTTGCTTGTGTTGAAGAAGAAAAGCTCAGTAGTTATCATCGTGAACCCTGTCCTTACACACTTTCTTTTAGACCGGAAGATAGCTTCGAGTCCTTGCTTTTTGATTTTGACCAAAAACCAAAAGTCGCTATCATTCGTGAGGAAGGATCAAATGGCGACCGAGAAATGGCTTCTTACTTTTATTCTGCCGGCTTTAACGTTTGGGATGTTAATATGCAGGACTTAATCAGTAAGAAAGTTGATTTGGCTGATTTCAGAGGAATTGCTTTTGTTGGCGGCTTTAGTTATGCTGATGTTTTAGATTCGGCAAAGGGTTGGGCAGCAACTATATTATTTAACGATGATTTGAGAGAAATGTTTGATAAGTTTTATTATCGAAAAGACACTTTTTCACTCAGCGTTTGTAATGGTTGTCAGCTTGCCGCGCTACTTGGCTGGGTTCCTTTTAAAGACATGACTGATGTAAAAAAAGCTAGATTTATTAAAAATGCCTCTGGGCGTTTTGAATCACGCTTTTCCACGGTAAAGATTGTTAAGAGTGATGCCATAATGTTAAAAGACATGGCCGGCTCAATTCTTGGCATCTGGTCAGCTCATGGTGAGGGCAGATTTCATGGCAGTGACTCACTCCTGGAAGTTTTAAAGGAAAATCATTTAGCACCAATTCGCTATGTTGATGATTCTGGAGAAATCACCGAAAAGTATCCGTTCAATCCAAATGGTTCACCACTGGGAATTGCGGCTATTTGTGATGAAAGCGGTCGTCATTTAGCAATGATGCCACACCCTGAGAGAACATTCTTAAAATGGCAGTGGGCGTACATGCCGGAGAAGTGGAAAGATGAATTAGAAGTTTCTCCCTGGCTGAAGTTAACGCAAAATGCCTATGAGTGGTGCATTCAAAACAAAAAAAAGAATTAAGTTTTAAATTGCACTTAGTACAACAAAATAAGCTACCCGTCTAGTACTGGGTAGCTTTTTTATTTATTTGATATAGTTTTTTAATCTTCCTCGCTGTTTATGAAAGCGAAGCGTGAGAGATCAGGGTCTAAGAAATATACCATTCCTTTTCCTTCTAAAATAATGTTTCCATGGACAATCTGGTTGAGCACTATGCTTTGATAGTTATGCTCTACCTTTAGCACTCTAGCAGCTAATGTCTCTGCGGTGTCGTTTGGCCGGATAATTACAGGGATTTGCACAATGCCAGCACCACAATCATACTCGGCGTTGACGAAGTGCATAGAGACTGCAGTTTGTGTTATCTCGCCGCTTTTATAAGCGGCAATGACGGCTTCGTGAACATGGTGTCCGTACATGCCTTTGCCGCCAAAACGGGGCAATGGCCCAGGATGAATATTGATAACTTTTTCTTCCGGGAGACCCACTACTGGTTTAAGCCAGCCAGAGCACATAATGTAGTCAGCTTTAAATTCTTTCACAATCGCCTGGTAATTTTCGGCTGTAAATGGACCAGGAAAAAACGCGAAGGGAATATTTAAATCTAAAGCTTTTTGGCGGACGCCACCATTTTCATGATTAGAGGCTACCCCCACTATCTCAGCGTCAAGAATTTTTGGTTCAGTCCGTGACCGTTCCACCATTTCTTGAAATCCGCTACCGCCACCTGTTTTATCGCCAGAGGCAAATACAAAGATTTTTTTATTTTTCATTATTTAAGTTTAAAAGTTCTGGTCCCAGATTAGTCTATAAAGTGTGTTCTGTCAATTATTTTTTTATTTACTTTCTAGGTAAAATATGTTATTATTACAGAAAATATAAGCCTATGTTTACTTTAGATTTTTCTAAATTGTCAAAAGATTCGGCAGACTTAGCTGGCGGCAAGGGCGCTTCTTTGGGTGAGATGACTAGAGCGGGTATCCCTGTACCGTCTGGTTTTGTAGTTTTAGCTAATGCCTTTGAAGAATTTTTGAGTAGCAATAATCTTACTGAAAAGATCGCTGGTATTTTAAGAGGATTAGATTGGCAAGAGTCAAAAAGTTTAGAGGAGTCGTCGGAAAAGATAAAAAAATTAATTTTTTCTGCCAACCTGCCTTTGTTGTTAGAGGATGAGATAAATCGTCAGTTTTCTTTGCTTGACACCGAAGTGGTAGCAGTGCGATCATCTGCTACGGCTGAGGATTCTGGTGCTGATGCTTGGGCGGGCCAACTTGATAGTTTTTTAAATGCTACCGTGAAAAATTTAATACTGAATATAAAGAATTGCTGGGCCTCGCTTTTTAATTCGCGGGCAATTTTTTATCGTTTTGAAAAAGGATTGCATGATAAAAAAATATCAGTAGCTGTGGTCGTACAAACAATGATTCAATCCGAAGTTTCTGGTATTGCTTTTTCCGTTCATCCGGTAACTGAAAATAGGGACCAGATAATTATTGAAGCCGGCTTTGGTTTGGGTGAAGCTATAGTTTCTGGACAAGTTACCCCCGATTCTTATGTGGTTGATAAAAATAATTTTAATATTATTGATTGCCAGGTTAATATTCAAAAACGAGGAATTTATCGAGGCGCTAAAGGATGGGGTAGTGATTGGCAAGAAATTAATTTGGAAAAAGGAAAACAGCAATGTTTGTCTGATTCTCAAATTAAAGAATTAGCTCGTCTGATTGTTGGGATTGAAAATCATTATGATTTTCCCTGCGATATTGAGTGGGCATTGGTGGGTGGTAATTTTTATATAGTACAGAGTCGCCCGATTACTACTTTGGTAGCTACTGGCAATGCCAGCACCAGTCTTAAGACTGGAGACCGGATTGAAGTTAACGCAAATCAAGGAGTAGTTAAAGTCATTAAAAAGAAATAGTTATTAAAAATATTATGAATCTTTTAAAGATGAGTCAAAAAATTTGCTGGCTGCTGATAATTAGTATTTTAGCATCCGGACCTTTAGGGGTTTTATTAGTTGGCCTAATTCAGCCTCAACCAGAGTGGTCAGGGGCGGGAATTTTTATAAATAATTTTCATGTTATTCAGTCATTGCCGTATTTTCTTGGCTTTGGGTTGGTGATCGGGTCGATTTTATTGATTGCTTTTTTGTATAAAGCGGCTAAACCGGAAGAGCAGGGAGTGATGTTGCCGGCATTGGTATTTATCACAATTTATGCTTCTCTAGTTTCTTTTAATTATATTTTACAAACGACATATGTTCCGGCTTTGGTTGCCGGTGGAGCCGATGGAGCAAGTATTCTAATTTCTGCTTTATCAATGGCTAATCCGAATTCTTTAGCCTGGGCGATTGAGATGTACGGCTATATGTTTTTAGGTTTAGCTTTTTTGTGGCTATATCCATATTTCAGGAAAGGACGCTTTAGTAGGTCAATTTTTTTCTTGTTAATTGCTAATGTGACGATGGGTGTATTAGGTGCTTTTATTTCTTCCTATCAGCTTGACTGGGTAATGAGTCGTCCAGGCATGATAAGCTTTATTGCTTGGAATATAGTATTTGCTGCTTTAATTATTTTTATCATGTTTGATTTGCAAGATAAAACATTTAGCGCTCGCTCAGAAAAGATTATTGTTCGTAAGAAAAAATAATAGTATGGAAACTAAAGAATTGTCTTTAATTATTCGTCGTGCCACACCTACTGATGTCATGGGAATGCATGAAGTTTTTTTAGCTGGCTGGCTCTCGACCTATCCTAATCAAGAACACGGAATTACTGTTGAAGATATAAATTATAAATTTGAGCAAGCACTTTTACCAGAAAAGTTAGCGGCAAGAAAATTACGTTTAGCCGAGCCAAAAGATGAAGAATTAATTTTAGTTTGCGAGATTAATGGTCGTATCGTTGGCGTTTGTGTGGGCGCTAGAGAGCTTGAATATAATCAGCTTCAGGCCATTTATATTTTGCCAGAATTTCAAGGTAAAGGATTGGGCAGAATGATGTTTAATGAGATTGTTCAAGTTTTTGATAAAAATAAAAAGACCATTGTTCATGTGGCCTCTTATAACGAGAAAGCAATTGGCTTTTATCAAAAACTCGGTTTTGTTAGTACGGGCAAGATATTTAAGGATAATAAGCACGCCTTAAGAAGTGGTGCTATTATTCCCGAACTTGAATTAGAAATGCCAGTCGTCGCTTAATTAAATTACTGTTCAGAACTAATCATTAACCAAAGATCTTCCTTGTCTTTAATTCTTCTTTTTAGCTCTTCAAGCTCTTCAATTTTTTCTGGGCGGTAGTCGTGGTAGTGTTCAAGAAAATAGGCCATCAACTCTTCTTTGTAAGCATTCATTTTTTCCAAATCTTTTTCCAGCGAGCGCAGTTGTTTCTGCCTCGTTTTATTCTCTAAATATTTTTCCTTATCTTCGGTTTTATCAGCAGA
Organism: uncultured Gammaproteobacteria bacterium; assembly: GCA_964351585.1. Taxonomy (GTDB): domain Bacteria; phylum Patescibacteriota; class Patescibacteriia; order Patescibacteriales; family UBA12465; genus UBA12465. The sequence goes on from CAYGOK010000015.1 coordinate 15,855, forward strand.
TAATTCTTTAGGTTTTAAATTTTTCTCTGCTTGAAGAGTGCGTAATTGTTTTTCTAGGTCGGCGACATAACTGTCATAATCTTCGGTGCGGCGCCTAGCCTGTCCGTTTCTAATTTCTACCATACCGGTAGCGATAAGACTTGAAAATGTTCTATCATGACTGGCAAAGATAACGGTGCCGTTGAATTTTGCCAAGCCATTAGCTAGTGCCTCAGTTGTTTCAAAGTCTAAATGACAGGTTGGTTCATCAAGAACTAAAATATCTGGTCGAGATAATAGTAATCCAGCGAGTAAAAGTCTGGAACGTTCGCCACCAGATAAAACAGAAACCGATTTTTTTAGTTCCTCATCTCTAAATAGAAAATCACCGGCCATTTTTAAAACGGCCTCAGTTTTTAAATCAGGCGCTGCGACACGTCGCAGGAAGTCGCCTGCTTGTTCTTGCTCGTTCATAGCATCAATTTCTTCTTGCCCGTGATAAGCAATTTTAGTATCAGCTGCAAAGCGAAATGAGCCACCCAGTGGTTCAATTTTTCCCGTTAAGGTTTTAATTAAAGTTGTTTTTCCGCTGCCGTTTAATCCGAGAATGGCAAGCCTCTCTCCGGTGCGACAATCAAAGTTAATATCTTCGACAATTTTTTTATTGCCGTAGCCGATATCAAGGTTGTCTATTTTTAA
>CAYGOK010000015.1:16632-19766 GCA_964351585.1 uncultured Gammaproteobacteria bacterium
TCTAAAAGAATAAGAGTATTTAGGTCAAGATAGTTACTTGGCTCATCAAGTAAAAATAGGTTAGGCTCCTTTAGAAGCATGGCACTTAGCTTTAAGCGCATGCGCCAACCACCCGAGAGACTACTTGCTTCTTGGTTAAGTTTTTCTGCATCTAGTTCAAATTTACTTGCTAGCTGTCGAACGCGCCATTCTGGCTTACCGCTTTGACGGGCTAAATAATCCAGAGCATTTTCTCCAGCTTTAAAATCTTCATTTTGTTTTAGATAGCCGATATGAGTATCCTCGTGGATAATTATTTCACCGCTATCCGCCTGTTCTTCGCCGGTAAGTATTCTAAATAAGGTGGACTTTCCAGCGCCATTCTTACCGATGATGCCTATTTTTTGTTTTTCTGATACAGCAAAAGACAGGCCGGAAAATATTTTCTGGCCGCTATATTCTTTGCTGAGATTGTTTGCTTGTAATAATATTGTCATATCTATGAGTATAATAGAATAAGCAGGAGCTAAAGGCAAATTAAAAAGGGCTGTTTTTAAGCAGTCCTTTTTTGGTTAGCCGATATATACTTATGAAGTTATGGCTAGAGCTTCATTTCTTGCACTGTGACAAGTCACTCTTACTTCCAATAATAATAGCAATTTTTCTCATATCCCAGTCATTTATTAAATTCCCATTATACGGCCTTGATAATTATCAAGCGAGAAGCCAGTTAGTAACCTGAATATTTTCAAATATCGGTCGGTAGCATCAGAAATTACCTTATCAGGCACAGTTAATCCGTGAACAAATTCAACATGGGCCGGATTCTCTGGTTTAAGATTGTTAATCCCAATAATTTGTTTGCCATCTTTGTAAAAAGGAGTTTCTACGATTGATCCCCAGTCACGAATTGGTTGTTTATCCAGGAATTTAGGATTTTGTCCTTTCTCCATAGCCTCTTGCCAATCATCTTCTTTTACAAAACGAGAAGAGTCCGGAGTCAGAATTTCATCAGCCAAGGTAAGGCCAGCCACTTCAAATTTAGTGTCCAGAATCAGCACGCCTTTCTCTGCGGCATATTTGTATGCTTTTTTATAGGCGTCGGCTAATTGAGTGACAACTAATTGCGCTTCATCGTAGATTCCTCTTTCCTCCATCACTTTAAAAAAGTAAGCGGCATCAACATTTATGTCGTGTCCGATTTCTTCTTTAGTGGAAGGTGTAAAGATTGGTTCCTCTAATTTTGACCATTGCGGTAGTCCGATGGGGAGTTGCTGTCCACCAGCTTGCCCGGTTTCCTGGTATTTCTTAAATACTGATCCGCCGATATGATGGCGAAAGATCATCTCAAAGTCCCACATTTTACCTTGCAGGTTTTCTACGATTAAACCACGAGATAAGATATCGTTAAGCTCTCCATATTCATTCGCCAAATCGTTGATGTAATTTTCATCACTATCGAAGTCTGACGGAATCAGGTGATTGGTAAATTCAGGCATAACGAGAGTTAGCCAGAAGTGAGTTAAGCCTGTTAATACCTCGCCTTTTTTAGGGACCAAGGCATTCAAAACAAAGTCAAAAATACTGACCCTGTCTGAAGCTAAAAACAAAAGAGCGTCTTTGTCCGTAATGGACTTTAATGACCAGGTGTCGCGCACTTTTCCTTGATGGACTTTTGTGAGTCCCAAAGAATTAAGGATCTCAGAATAATCATCCTTTTGCAATTTTTTTGGTACTTTACTCATTTTTTGATTTTTTTTAATGAACACTATAGGGCTATTTGCCCAGAAAATTAACTCAAAATACTATTTTGAAGTATCACGATATACTAATATTAAAGTGAAAAAATGTCAAAGTATATTGACAAATATTAAATATTTGTGTTAATATCAATTTCTAAGAGAAAACGTGGATTTTATAATCTCATACTAGTAACAATTTTTATTTTTCTATGAACAAACCATCGGGACGCGTACCTGTAAAAGAAGCTCCGCAGGCGCAAACAAGATTTTCTGATTTAGGAATCAGCGATTCATTATTAGCAGTTTTAAATAATCTCAAATTAGAGATTCCAACTCCAATTCAGCGCAAGGCTATCCCAGTAGCAATTGCTGGCCAGGATTTAATTGGTATCGCTCAAACTGGAACCGGCAAAACTTTTGCTTATGGCTTACCGACTTTGCAGCGCTTGGGTGCAGAGAAGGGTCAGGCTTTAGTAATTGCGCCGACTCGCGAATTAGCTATTCAGGTTGAAGAAAGTTTTAAAACATTAGGTCATGCTTTAGGACTAAAGACCGCTCTACTTATTGGCGGCGAGTCTTTAGATAGACAACTTTTTCATCTACGCAAAAAACCACATGTTGTAATTGCTACTCCTGGACGCCTGATTGATCATTTAGCCCGCCGAACTTTTAAGTTAGATCAAATTAAAGTTTTGATTTTAGATGAAGCGGACATGATGCTTGATATGGGATTTGCTCCACAAATTAAAGAAATTTTAAAGCAAGCGCCAACTGATAGACAAACTCTTTTGTTTTCCGCTACTATGCCGCCAGCTATTTTAAGTCTAGCCGCTACCTTTATGAGACTACCGGTTAGTATTGAAGTAGCGCCTCCAGGAACAACCGCCGCTAAAGTTGATCAGGAAATATTTATTATTAATCCAGAAGATCGCGTTTCTCATTTACTTAAAGTATTAGCTTTTTATAAAGGCTCTGTTTTAGTTTTTGTGCGCACTAAGCATGGGGTAAAAAATCTAACAGCTCGATTACAAGACTTGGGACATAAGGCTGTTGAAATTCATTCCAACCTTTCTTTAAATCGTCGCCGTTTGGCGCTGGCTGGATTTAAATCTAAGCGAGAACGTATTTTAGTTGCCACTGATGTGGCAGCTCGTGGTCTTGATGTGAGTGGAATTGAATTGGTAGTTAATTTTAATTTACCAGATAATTCTGATGATTATGTTCATCGCATTGGACGCACCGGACGTGCTGACCAGCCAGGTAAAGCTATTACTTTTGCCACACCTAGTGAGCGCCGAGAAATAAAAGAAATAGAAAGACTTATTAATAAGGATATTAAGCAGACAGCGTTTGCTCGTCCCCAGAATCAGTCCTCTAATCCAGACATGAGAAAAGGTTCTTTTCAGCGCACAG
>CAYGOK010000016.1:0-19334 GCA_964351585.1 uncultured Gammaproteobacteria bacterium
TAAGTATTAATTTACAATTATGAAAATACTCATAATCGAGGATGATATTAACGTTGCTAGTTTGATTAGCAAAGGATTATCACTAGAATCATTTTTGGTTGAAACTGCCACTGACGGTGAGCGCGGCGCCTTCATGGCTAAAACTGGAGGCTATGCTCTAATAATTTTAGACTTTTCCCTGCCCAAATTAAACGGCGACGAAGTATTGAAAGAGATAAGACGAGAAAGACCGAACTTGCCAATTATCATGCTGACCGTGAAATCAGAAATTAGTAGCAAGGAGGAGGCTTATAATTTAGGCGCGGATGATTATCTGACCAAGCCTTTCTTACTAGAAGAATTGATTTTGAGAATTAAAGCGCTCCTGCGACGTCCAGCTAAAGTTGAGCAAGAAATTTTACAGATTGGCAATTTGCGGTTTAATCCAACTTCTGGCATCTGCAAGCGCGGACAAAAATCTATTTATTTAACCAAGCGCGAAGCTTGTCTGCTGCAATATTTATTAAAAAACCGAGACGAGGTAGTAACTAGAGGTGAAATTTTAGAGCATGTTTGGAATTATGAAGCTGACCCCTTTTCCAATTCTATTGAAACACATATAGCGAGCCTAAGAAAAAAAATAAAAAATAAAAAAGAGCCAGAATTGATTCATACCTTTTCGGGGCGCGGCTATAAACTGGCTTTAAAAAAACTAACCTGACTATTTACTAGTAAGAAACTTGCGACCGCGTAATTTAGCTGGCAAATATTCTTGCTTAGAGTCATCCTCTAGTGGTGTATACTTGTACCCCTCAGAATATCCTAACTCCTTCATTAATTTAGTAGGGGCATTACGTAAGTGAAGTGGCACGGGCAAGTTGCCACTGGTTTCTATTTCTGCTCTTATTTCGTTATACGCCTGATAAACAGCAATGCTTTTAGCCGACTTAGCTAAATAAGCAGCACAGTGTGCTAAGTTAACAGCGCATTCTGGTAAGCCAGTATTCTTACAAGCATCATAGGCGGCTGAAGCCAACATTAATGCGCTATTATTCGCTAGACCAATATCCTCAGAAGCAAATCTTATCATCCGCCTAGCAACATAAAGTGGGTCTTCTCCTGCTTCAATCATGCGTGTTAAATAATAAATGGCTGCATCAGCGTTACCGCCTCGCATAGACTTATGAAAAGCTGATATTAAATTATAATGCTCTTCACCACTCTTGTCATAAAGCAAGTTTGGCTTATTAATTATATCCTTAACCACCTGCGCAGAAAGACCACCTTGATGCTGAGCTGCGCTCTCTAAAATTCCCAAAGCCCGACGCGCATCACCTCCAGATAGTCGCGCAATTAGCCTAGCGATATCCTTCTTTAATTTAATATTCAAACGCTTCGCTACCGGCACCATGATGTTTTCTAAATCTTCCTCAGTTAGCGTTTCTAAAACAACTAGCTTAACACGAGACAAGAGAGCACTATTAACTGCAAAGCTGGGGTTCTCAGTAGTAGCGCCAATTAATGTAACAGTGCCATTTTCTACTTGTGGCAAGAGCGCGTCTTGCTGTGCTTTATTCCAGCGATGAATTTCATCGATAAAAAGAATAGTTTTTTGTCCTAAACGTCGACCTTCTTTTGCCCTATCAATTATTTTTTTCAAATCTTTCACTCCACTTGAGGTAGCACTTAACTCGATAAATTCCGACATGGTTTCCTTAGCAATAATAAAAGCTAGGGTAGTTTTGCCAGAACCCGGTGGTCCCCAAAAAATAATAGACGGCACCCTATCTTCCATAATAGCCTGAAAAAGCCAGGATTTAGAACCAATGGCTTTTTCTTGACCGACAAAATTACTTAAGTTGTCTGGCCGCGCATAAGCAGCCAAAGGAATATTTTCCATAACTTATTATCTGCCATGATGCTTATCAAATATTCTTTTGCCAACCTCAAACACCATAATACTTAAAAAACCATATGACACCGCTACTAGCCAATCAAACGGAGCAAGCGGCACAGTGTTTAACAATTTATTCAAAAATGGAAGATAAATTGATGATACTACCAACAAGGCTCCAATTGCGGCAGCGTACATTAAAAACTTATTATTTAAGATATTAGTTTTAAAAACTGATTGACGCAACGAACGAACCGCATAAACATAAAACATTGTGCTCAGGCCCAAAGTTGCAAACATAACAGAACGAGCTAAATCTAAATCACCAATTATCCGCCAATAGTAATAAAAAATACTTAAAGCAGCCACGTTCATAATAATTGCATAAAAAGCAATTACTTTCTGCAGGCCAACAGTTAAAAAAGGTTGGTTTCTATGACGAGGCTTATCTTTCATAACGTCTATGTCTGAATCGTCAAAAGCCAAGCTTGCTGCTGGCAAAGGATCTTCAATAAGCTTATTCCAAAGAATTTGTGCTGGTAAAATTGGCAGCGGCCAACCCATTAAAATAGCAGAGCAAATGACAATCATTTCCTGAAAACAATCAGTGAAAAGAAAAAGAATGACTTTTTGAATATTACTAAAAGTAACTCGGCCCTGACGAACAGCCTCAACAATAGTTAAAAAACTATTATCAAGTAAAACTAAATCAGCCACCTCTTTTGCCACATCCGTGCCATTGCCAACTGCGACACCAATATCTGCTTTTTTCAAGGCTGGTGAATCATTAATACCGTCACCAGTCATCGCCACAACTTTGCCAATTTCTTGAAAAGCGCCAACTATTCTTAATTTATGATGCGGACTAACCCGAGCATAAAGACGAATTTCTCTAATTCTTGATTTGAGCTCTTCATCAGTCATTTTATCAAGTTCACTACCATTGACCACATTGTGTTTATCAATTTTAAAACCAATTTCTCTAGCAATTGCAATCGCCGTATTTTCATGATCACCAGTAATTATCACGACCCTAATACCTGCTTCACGACAAGATTGAATAGCGTTTTTTACATCGGGCCGAATTTGATCACGTAAAGAAAATAAGCCAGTTAGCGACAAGCCTTTCAATTCATCAATACTAAGTGCTCCTTGTGCAGACTTAATGCGAACCTTACTTGCTATCGCTAAAACGCGCGCGCCTGTTCCCGTTAATTCTTCAATTTTTTTCAAAATAATATCTTTATCAGCCTTTGTTAATTTTTTCTCTGTTTTACCATCAAAAAAATGAGAGGCAAGAGCAATTATTTTTTCTGGCGCTCCCTTAATATAAATTACCTCCTTACCGGACTCCAGGCGATGCAAAGTTGCCATTAACTTTATATCTGAAGAGAACGGCAAAATATCTAAACGCGGCTCAGCAACTTCTAATTCTTGGCGATACCAGCCCAAGCTAGCACCAGCAAGCAGTAATGCCTTATCCGTTGGGTTGCCAATAATATTTAGTTTATCAAACCTTTCTCCAGGATTTTCCACTAAACCATCATTACACAAAACACCTATGCGCAGTGCTTCTGATTTCTTATTAGCAATTAATTCTTTACTACCAGACACCAAGCGATCAACCATCATTTCTCCTTGCGTTAAGGTTCCAGTTTTATCAACACAGATAACTGATACAGAACCTAAAGTTTCAGCGGCAACTGCCCTTCTAACTAGACCCTTCTTTTTTACTAAACGTTGCATTCCAATCGCTAAAATAATAGCCATAGCCGGAATAAGCCCCTCGGGCACAGCGGAGACCACAATAACAACTGTAATCATAAACATTTCAAAGGGATCTCGACCTGTTAAAATGCCAATAAAAAATATGATTATGTTGGCAACAATTAAAAATAACCCTAGCTTCATGCCAAATTTATTAATCTGCTTTTGCAAAGGAGTTAAGCCATCACTCGTTTCTTTAATTAACTTAGCCACTTTGCCAATTTCGGTTTCTTGTCCAGTGGCAGTAATCAGGGCGCGCCCTGAACCATCGGCCACGATAGTTCCCTGATAAACCATGTTCTTACGATCAGCTAAAGATACTTCACCGGCCAATGGCATTAAATTTTTAGTCACTGGTAAAGATTCGCCAGTTAAAGGCGCTTCATTAATCTTTAAGTTTTTTAGTTCAAAAATTCTGGCATCAGCCGGGATAACGTCGCCAGAAGTAAATTCAATCACATCTCCTGGAACCAATTGTTCGCGATCAATAACCGCTAAATGACCATCACGCCAGACCTTAGATTTATAAACGACCAAACCACTAAGCTTCTTTAAAGCATTATTAGCTTTCCATTCTTGAAAAAAGCCAATAATATTAGTAACCATAATAACCACAAAAATAATCAAAGCATCACTCTTGTAGCCAGCAAAATAACTAATCACTAAAGCAACTAACAGAATAAAGACTAAAGGATTTTTAAATTGTCCTAAAAATAAAATTAAACCCGTTAGAGCTTTTTCTTCTGGTAATTTATTTAACCCTTTAGCAGATAAGCGCTTTTTAGCCTCATTAGAACTTAGACCAGCGGCACCTGAATTTGCGACAGAAAAAGCATCTTCTATCGTTTGTTGATGAGATTCATGATTATCCATTGATATATAACTAAAATATTAAACAATATATCTCGATTTTAACATAAAAGCCCCCAATTTCCTAATCAGGGGCTCCTATGTTTATGCTCAATATTTAATTGTTTAATTATTTTTATTGGTTTAGTAAACGTCCTCCACCCATGCCCATTCCTAAACCTCTACCATGACCACGACCCTCGCCCTTACCCATTCCACCCATTCCAGGAGCGCCTTCAAGTCCTAATTCTGCAAAAATAGTACGGGCCTCATCCATGTTTTGATGAGCTTCTACAAATCTAGCAAAATTTTCCGCATTAATCTTACTTGCAAATGGATGATTTTCGCCAACCGCTAATTTCCAGGCATTATAATCATTACTAGCAACAGCCGCCTGAGCTGCGATATGCTTAGCTCCCATTTCGGCACGATATGTTTCTTTGTCCGTTTCCCAAGCTGCCTTCTCTGCTTCAGTTAAATTAGCCATACGACCATAGCCTTGACCAGAACCATCCAGCAAACCTCTGCTTGCTGCTTTACTTGAAGCTGCATCAGCTACTACTACTCCACCAGCCATAAGTGCTAGAGTCCCAACCACAGCTGCAGTTTTTATTAATTTGTTGTTTTTCATATTTTTTAGTTTTAATTAGCTTACTGAGTTAAGATCTCAACCTCCTCACACTAGCTAATACGCTAACTAAAAATATTATCTTCATTTACTAAACTGATACCTACCGCCACAAGGACTGCCCTGATTTAAGATACAATTCGTGCTACAAGTGCCCCCACAAGTGCAGCCGCCTTCAAACATTATTAGTCTCACTGCCGAACCAGGGTGTAAATCCTGGAAAAATCCTCTACCAGGCATAAGAGGCAAAATCATATTAGCGGCAAATTCTTTTTTACTTTTCTTGTCGCCTAGCATCCGAACTGGGCGTCCAGAAATAACAAAAGTAGTACCTTCGGTATTAGTGTCAACTGAAACTAGCCAAATATGTCCGTCTCGATCTACTAATTCAAAACTATTTTCTTCTAAATCAGAGGCCGTCAAGCCAACCAAACGGCCATCGTCTGGATTAGACCAAAAATCAACATGAGGATTCATCATTTTCCCATAAAGTGGTGCTTTTCGACCTAACATTTCATCCATTCTCTCGTTCCAACCAAGAGAACAAAACAGCGCACAAATTAATATACTAGCAGAAAAGACCACAACAGTTACTAACCAAAGCGGATAGCGATAACCTTTTTTAGTGTGCTTGACATTATAGTAAACAATAAAAATAGCCACTGCTAAAAACAAAATCCAAAAATAAGGCAGGGTTAAGAATAAAATTTCTACCGTACTCTTATTCATCTGTCGACTTAAAGTAAAATCATTAAATTGAAAAAGATAGATCATTAGCGACAGGGCGGCAGAGCTGGCTATTAAGGCTAAAATACCAAATACCCAAACTAAATAATTTTTTACGACAAAATGCCAGCGCGAAAGCGGCTGAAGCTTGTCTTCCTTTATTTTTTCTAAAACTTTGCGATCAAAATTATTTTTTTCCATATATTTAATATCAAAGCAATGACTTGATATCTAACTGTCGTCGTAATTGAATTTTCGCCTTATTAATACGCGAAGCAACGGTTCCCATCGGCTTCTTAATAATATCAGAAATTTCTTGATAATCTTTATCCTCAATAAACTTTAAAATAAGAGCTTCACGATATTTAGGATCCAACCGACTAATTGCTTCGTGAATTCTAGCACGTAATTCTACCTTGGCGACATCAGCAAATAAATCAAAATCACCAGATAGCTCCTTGACCTGGCTATCACTAATATCTGAGTCAAGCAGTTTCGGCCTCGCCTTAGAGCGACGATAATTATCAATCACTTCATTATGAGCAATTCGATATATCCAAGAAGAAAATTTCAAACTACTGTCAAAATCATTTAAATTTAAATAAGCCTTAATAAAGATATTCTGCAATACATCCTCAGCCTCTTCTGGGCTCAGGTTAGATAGACGGCGAACATAGCGAGATAACTTATCTTGATAACGATGGACTAAATATGAAAAATCATTCTGGTTTTCTAAAACCAAAGGCACAAGCTCTTCGTCCGTCTTATTTGCGAAATCGACGTTTTCAATCGTCATAGAAAAATAAGAGGCCGAAATAGGCCCTTTATCTATAATACGAGCTCAATAAATACTTTCTTCATTGCTCTGTCCTTAAAGCGACAATCGGATCAAGTTTAGCCGCTTGACGGGCCGGTTGCAACCCAAACAAAAGACCGCAACCAACCGAAAATAAAAAAGAAATTATAATTCCCTGAAGAGGCAAGGCAAACTTCCAAGCAATGCCCACATAACGCACACCTACACTTAGCCCATAGGAAACCAAAATTCCAAAAATAGCTCCCAAGAGCCATCCCCAAAAAGTTATCAGCACCGCCTCAATTAAAAACTGGAAAGCAATATCTTTTCCTGTTGCCCCCATGGACTTACGCAAACCAATTTCCGGGGTTCTTTCGGTAACTATTACATACATAATATTCATAATACCAACGCCACCAACCAATAAAGAAATTAAAACAATAGCAAGAAGCAAATAAGTAATAGCATCGGTTACCGTTCCTAAAGTAGAAATCATTTCCTCCATGGTAGAAACGCGAAAATCATCTTTATCGGGATCACTAATGTCATGACGCTCGCGTAGTAGTAATCTAATTTCTTCAGCCGTCTCCTCTGACAAACCAACATCTTCAAGCTGATGAATAAAATACATAGCGTAATCGATACCTAAAATTTTCTGATGCAGGGTCTTAATCGGAATATAGGCCATGTTATTAAAATCCATAAAGCCAAACGATCCTCCCTGTTCTTCTAGGACGCCAACAACTCGAAATTTTTTAGAGCCAATGCTAACAGATTTACCAACCGCAGACTGATCACCAAACAAATCATTTTTTAATTTGAAACCAAGAACGGTTACTAGGCTTTGCGACCTATCATCAACATCGGAAAAAAAATCACCCTCAGACATTTCCGTCTTACGATCAATATCCTTATAGGCAGCGCTAACGCCAAAAATTGAAACCTTACTTCCCTCACTACCATAGCTAACCTTTTGTTGACCTAAACTACCTGCATAACTTTGTTTAACATTCTTAAGCTTATTAATGGCTTCCATGTCCTCTAATTTAAGTGTCGTGACTTCACCGACAGAAAAACTATTTTTCGTACTAGGCACCTTTATTTCAGTTTGCACAATATCTGTTCCGTATGATTCAATCTCTCCTAAAATGTACTGACTAACACCTTCGCCGGCCGAAAAAACTATAACAATAGAAGCCGCACCAATAACTACACCAAGTACTGTTAAGCTGGTTCTGACAAGATTGAGACGTAAAGAGCGCCATGCTAAAACAAAGGCTGTCTTCAGTCGCTCACGATAATCAAATACCATTTCTCTCTTCTTACCTGCCATATATTAATTACCTAAAAAATTATTCATAGCGCAGAGCATCAATTGGATTAAGCATGCTCGCGCGCTTAGCAGGATAATAACCAAAGATAACGCCAACTAATGCGGAGATGCCGATTGCCAAAACAATAGATAGCCAGGAAACAATAAAGGCCCAATCATACCCCAATGACTCAACAACCACAGAAACTAAATATGAAACTAAGGAACCACCGACTAAGCCAATTAGTCCCCCTAAAAGAGTTAGCATTACTGCCTCTAATAAGAATTGAGAACGAACATTACGACTGGTTGCCCCCAAAGATTTGCGTAAACCAATTTCCCTTGTTCTCTCAGTAACACTAACTAACATAATATTCATGATGCCAATACCGCCAACTAGTAAAGATATAGCTGCCATAGCTGCTAAAAAAATACTCATCGCATTAGTGATGCCAGTAATAACATCCAACGCATCACGAAAACTGCGTACAGAAAAATCATCATCTTCCGGATCAGCAAAACCGTGTCTTTCTCTCAGTAACTGAGAGATTATCGCCATAGCTTCATCGATATTTTTTTCATCATCAACCTTAGCGCGGATATAAGTTAAATAATCAACGCCGGCGATTTCTTTTTGCACAAAACGTAAAGGAGCAAAGATTGAATCATCGGGCGTAGAAAAACCAGAAACACCTCGTGATTTTAAAACACCTATAACCTGCATGTTTCGATTTTTGACTCTAATTTGACGACCAATCGGATCACTGTCTCCGAATAATTCAGTGGCTGCTGCTGAACCTAAAACCACTAAATTATTAATTGAACCCATCTCTTCGGTAGTAAAAAAACGACCAGAAGAAATTTCTGCTCGTTCAATTTCCAAATAATCACCACTTACACCTTCGATTTTTGTGTCATAACTAGAATCTCGATAGTATGCACTGACGTTAGTTTCATAATAAGAAGCAACTGCAGTAACACTGGGAACATTGCTACGATTTTTAATAGCGACCGCATCAGAATCTTTAAGTGAAGTAACCTTAATACCAAAAACCATCGCCGGCGGACCATTTTCATCAGACTGTCCCGGTAAAATACCAATTAAATCGCTGCCAAAACTATCAACCTGACTTAAAATCAAATGCTGGGCCCCCGCTCCTAGAGACATAATTAAAATTACAGCCCCTACACCAATAATAATTCCTAGCATAGTCAAAAAACTCCTGGTCTTATTGCTCAGGAGGGCGCGCCAGACTATTTTTAGAATTTGCTTGAAGTTATCGAACATAGCTTATTTATTTCAAAAGTTGGCCGTCACCGGCAAAGCGTCTATTTTTCACTTTTTCATCGGCTATAAGCTTACCGTCCTTTAATCTAATTATTCTTTCTGCGTGTTCGGCAGTAAAAGTCTCATGTGTGACTAATATAATAGTTCTTCCCTGTGCATGTAAATTCTGAAGAATTCCCATCACTTGATCGCCCGATTTAGAATCTAAGTTGCCAGTCGGTTCATCGGCAAAAATTACCGATGGATTATTTACAAGTGCTCTAGCAATCGCCACGCGCTGCTTCTCGCCACCAGAAATTTGATTAGTAAAATAATTCAAACGATGCCCCAGGCCAACACTTTCTAAAACTTTTTTTGCCCGACCATCCATATTGTGTTTATTATCGGAATAAATAAGTGGCAATTTTACGTTTTCTAAAACTGAAGTTCTGGCTAATAAATTAAAGGCTTGAAAAACAAAACCAATCTCTTTATTTCGCAGATGAGCTAATTCTTCATCACTAAAAGAACCGACATTTTTATCTAGAAAAAAATATTGTCCAGCGCTATGACGATCCAACATGCCTAAAATATGCATAAGCGTTGACTTCCCGGAACCAGATGGGCCCATGATTGCCACAAATTCTCCTTTTTCCAAAGTAAAACTAACACCATCTAAAACCGTAGTTTCCAAATCTCCCAACTGATAACTTTTTTTTAAATCTTTTGCCAGAATTAGGTGTTCAGCCATAATAATTATTTTACGCTCTTGATAAAAGTGATAGCCTTGTCGCCAACATTTAAACCGCTTTTAATCTCAATCAAACCATCATCACCTCGCAGACCAGTAGCAACTGGAGATTCAATGACTTCTTTGCCTGATAAAACTCGAACAAATTTACGACCGTCCTCCTCAATAACAGCCCGAGCAGGAACTTGTAAAACGTTATCGCGTTTTTCAGTAATAATAGATACGTTAGCAGTCATGCCCGCCTTAAGCGCTAGGTTACGTGTTTGTAAAGTTTCTTGTATAGATTTTAAATCTTTAAATTCTATCTTCATTTTATAATAAACAACCCCTTGAATTATTGTTTGGGCCGGCTCAATAAAGCCGACGCTACCAGTTAAAACCAGATCCTCCGGAAAGGCATCAATTGTAATTTCTGCCACATTGCCTGGTTTAACCTTGCTAATATCTGATTCAGAAATATCCAAATTAATATTAAAATTATTATCAGCTAACATTTGAACCATTACCTGTCCAGTGGAACCAAATTGTTCACCGGCTTCATAATTTACTTGAGTAATTACGCCACTAAGTGGCGCCACCAAAATACTATCAGCAATTTGTTTATCGATACTAGCTAAACCAGCCTGAGCTTGAGTTAGCTGTGCTTCAGCTAACGCAATATCTTGAGCACGAGCAGGAGCGGAAACGCTGGCTAGTCGCGATCTAGATAATAGCACAGCACTAGACGCAGTTTCTAAACGAGATTGAGCAGCTGCTATCTGCTGGTCACCTGATAAACGTAAGCTAGCTAAAGCATTACGCGCAGAAGAAATAGCGTTTTCTAAATTAACCTGAGCTTGACGCAAAGCCTCTTCCGCAGAAGCAACGGCCGTATCGTAACCAAGCTGGGCATTATTATAAGCCTGCAATGAATTCTCTACCGCATTATTAGCAGCAGAGACTTGAGAGCTTTGTGTGCTAATTAAAGTTTTATAAGCATCTAATTCAGCTTGAGTAAATTGAGCCCAGGTAATTGTTGCCTCTAAAAGTGAGTAGGCGTAGTTTAAAGATTGATTAGTCTTAGAAAGAAAATTCCTAACCGCTGTTGCAGCCACATCAATATCGTAATCAGAACCACTCGCTTTTGCCTTAACTAGAGTACTCTCAGCTATTGGCAATAAGGCCAAGGCTGCTAAGCGGCTATTTTCAGTATCACTAAGCGTTGAGCTATTTTTTACTCCTAAAACATTTTCCACGTCATCGTCCTCCAAAAGGGTATAAAGGTTATCCATGGCAATCTTGCCAGTTAAAATTCTATCTCCCAAAACAAGTAACAATGACGTTCGGCTATTATCAACTAATTTTTGATTAGATTTTTTCGTATTGTCTAAAGAGGTTGCGGCTGAAGCAACGGCTTGCTCCTGAGGAGTGAGTGTATTGGCAGCTGTTGATTCTAAATCTCGCAAGGTTTTCTCAGCCTGAATTATATTCTCAGCCACGGTCTTCTTTACTTTTTCTAAGTCGGTACGCGCTGCGCTCTCATTAGCCTGTGCCTGCTCAATTTCGAGACGACTAACAGTTACCGTCTCCGAGCTTGCACCAGCAATAATTTTTGACAAATTTGCTTCAGCAATACGCAAACCAGCCTCCACCTCAGAGCGTCTAATTATCAAAGATGAGGTATCTAAAGAAGCCAACGGTGTACCAGAAGCAACTTCATCGCCAATATTAACGTAAATTGAACTAATTCGGCCAGCGGATAAAAAATTCAAGGAAACCTCCTGAACGGGATTAACAGTGCCAGTTTCGCTTACTGTTTGCACTAAAGGACCAGAAACAACATCAATCGTTGAGTATTCTTCCTCTTGACCACCTCTAGCTAAAATAATAAGAATAATGATAACTACTGCCATGGGCAACAAAACTAGCCACCATTTTTTCGGTATTTTTTTCATATTTTTCCAATAATATAATTGATATGCTCAAATTATAGCAAAAAATCAAGAAAAAATCTAGATACCAAAGTCTGCCTATATTTGACATTAATTTGAATACTACTGTAAATTAATGATACAGATATTGTCCTTTAAAAATAACACATAAAAACTGAAAAGCCATGTTAAAAATCTTTTATAATCCGCAGCAACCGGAACTGATTTTTTCAGCTGCCGCTATTACTCTATCAAGAGACATTCTCTACCCTATTTCTATTCCCAGAACAGCCAGCGAAATGCACAATGCTGGCCCACCCCTCATAGTTCTAAAGGAGTATTTATCCGAACAAGAAGGATATTCAGAATTAGAAGAAGTTCTTATGGAAATGGAAAACGAAGACGAAGAATATATCATTATTGGCATTCATCCTCAAAAAGAGGGTGATGAAGAAATTTTGATAAAATTCTTAGAAAAGTATGAAAATAAAATTAAGCTCTGGGTAGACAATCATAAGTGGCCACCAGGATTAATTAAATATTTTTATAAATCATCTGCTAAAGTTCTTATTGACAGCAACCGCTCTTGTTTAGAATTACTTGATATTGCTGGCTGCACTATACCGAAATTTTGGTTAAAATCTGAAAGGGCTTTAACGAATGCTGACACACGCAATCCATTAGCAGCTAGATATTTTAATGCCATGTTGGTCAATCAAGCGATTGGCAGAAATAATGCTCAAGAAGAATACTATGATAATAAATTTTTTGAAGCAACGGTAAATGAAATAATCTCAGCTAAAGAAAGTAAACTAATCAGCGATCTTGAAAAAGCGTACAAAGATATGAAGCAAAAGACAGAAAAGATTAAACTCAGATTAACTGATAAAAATCTTATCTTTAAAAGCGCAAAATCAATTGGTCGACCTATTGGCTGTTTACTGCTTGATAATATTGATTACTATCTTAATGTTGAAGCTATCATTGACTATGGGACAAAAAAATTTCCCTGGCTCTGTATTGTTGGCTTTTACTACCAAGGTCTCTACCACATTGTTTTCAATTCGGAAATAATGCCAATTAAAGAACTCGTTGATGGGTACAGACCCGCCAAATTAACTATCCCGGAAACGCTCGCCATCCTGCAAGAAGAAGTCTTGCGTTATAAAATTTAAAATTGAATTTAAACAATACAATAGCCCGCGCGTAAATGCCGGGCTTTTTTATTTGCGACATTCAGGCGAGAATGATAAGATAAAAAAGCCTAAATAGTATAAAATTATGCGCGTACCAATTAGAAAGGGTGATCCTAGAATGTTTAGTAAGGTTGACCCAGCCATGACAATTGAAAAATACGAAGAACTCAAAAGCAAGCTAGAGTTTATGAAAAAAGTTAAGCGCCCACGTGAAGCCGAAGAGGTTAAACGCTTAGCGCTCATGGGCGACTTTTCGGAAAATGCTGGCTATCAACTAGCCAAGGGCCGTTTACGTGGACTAAATCAAAGAATTTTAGATTTGGAAAGTTTATTGGGGCGCGCAGAAATAATCAAGCCGACTAAAGACGGGGTAATTCGTTTAGGCAGCCTAGTAACGATTGAGCGCGAAGGTAAGGCAAAAAAATATCGCATCCTAGGAACAGCGGAAACCGATCCTCAGGCCGGCGTGATTTCCCATAACTCACCACTAGGAAGTGCTCTTATGGGTAAAAAAATTAATGATGTTGTTGCTATTGAAATAAGTGGGCGCACTGCTGAGTATTTGATTAAAGAAATAGAGTAAAAAAAAGAGGTCACTAGTTAGCAACCTCTTGCGCAGAAGACTGATAATTCAATCGGTCTTTTTTGTTTGGCCTTTAAGTTTCAGGTTCTTTCCCTTCATTTTTTCCAAATCAATTTTTTTCGGCTTCTTTTCTCCAAGCTCCCAAAGCCTCAACTGTCCATTGCGACCTTTTTTTGAATAGACTTTAAAACGCAAGGAAAATTTACTCCGATTATCATACAATTCTTGCACGAAAGCATATTTCTCAATTTGGAAAACTGAAATTTCTCTGCCCTCAGAATCGATAAGCGCAAAATTTTCATTAAACTGATTAACAGCTAATAATCTTTTGGCAATCACTTCATTCGTGTGAGCATCAATCGGCTCAACATACCAATAAGTTTTTTGCATCAATAAATAGTTTTTAGTAGTTAAAATTACCATAAGGAGTGCTCAGTTTGATTTCATTCTTTTGAGAATTAGATCCAGCTTCAACCTCTCCTAAATGACACCATTCAATTCCGCAACGGGTAACAGCTTCGTTTATAGCACTAAATAGAATTGGACTTTTAGTGCCAACAATATCAATACCAACGCCACAATTGAATGACTTATACATGTTAGACCAGTACTCTCCACTTTCCTCTTTAATCAACTGGAAGATTGACGGCGGAACTGGCATAGCCTTAGAATAACAAACTCCTTTCCCAATCCGGGAAATTTTAGTGGCACCGCCACCGGTGTTCATGGTGATTCCAGAAATCAGGTGTAAAGATTTTCTCTTTAACAGTTCGCTGAGAATTTCATGAATTACAATCGCCCATTGTCTCGTGGGCGAGGTTAGCGCCTGACCAACAGTCATTTTGGGCAATTGATGAACTCTGCTTTTGGGCACAAATTTACCGCGATAAGGATTCTTACCTTTTAGATGTGGGTATTTACCATTAAAGATAGATGACATCAGCACGGTTCTCGCTAAAGTTAAGCCATTGGACATAAGTCCTGAGTTAAGCTCTTTTTCCCAAGCAGCTTGACCATCACTCATTAGACCAATAATTACTTCGCCAGGCTTGGTGTTTCCTGAGATAAGATATCGCTTCTCTGTCCAAGCAGTCACGGTCACATCAAATGTGCCCGATAGTACTTGGTCGGGCAAATCAGCCGTTTCGCCTCCTAGAAACCTGAGGTCCATACCATAAAAACGATATAGAGCTTTCAGTTCCAGAAAACGCTGTGCGACTTTAGTCATAATGATTTTTTTCAAATCAGCTGGCAAGCCTAGATTCAAAACATCAGAGACAATAATTGGCCCAAAGACGAAACCGGCGGCCGCAATGTCTCCTGTATTCATTGAGAGTGCATCGTCGACCATACCAAGAAAAATATCCTCGTCGCCTGTTTCATAGTAATGAAGCAAGCGCTGGATAAACTTAGAACCATCGCCATCCTGATGCTGAGTAAGAACTCGACCCTGATTAGTTGGATCCGAAATCACGTTCACGAAAGCATTAGGATATTCATTATCAACAGCGGACTCAAAAGTATCGCAAACAGTTTGTTTGCTAGAGTCGATGCCGAGCTTTTCGTACATACTTTTTTCCATTTTGGTTTTATTTTATTGTTAAAGAATGCCCTAACCTTAATAGATAAATTGATTTTTGTCAATAGAAAACAGGGGTAATAAAACCCCTGTTTTTATATCTATCTTTTATTTACTTGAGCAGCGCCGCTTCTCGAATTATCTTTTTAGCATCAACTGAGCAGTAAAACTTGATTTTATCCAACTCATCAAGACTTACCCACTGGGCCAGCTTAACATACTCTTTTTCGGATTCATCCAGATTAGCAGTTGATAATTCCCCGCCAGTTTGTCTAACTAGATAATAAATTAAAACGCAGTTCCAGCGGTCATCTTTATTTTTTGAGTGATGCGGAACATAGAATGATGATTCACAGTGAACCGGAGAAATCATTTCTACCTCTAAACCAGTCTCTTCAAAAAATTCGCGCTTAATAGCTTCTTCAATTGTTTCATGAATTTCTACTCCACCTCCAGGCAAATCATAGCCGTCCCATTGCTTAGACAATAAAACCTGATTATCTTTTATTAATATACCGTAAATAGACGGCCTAAATTTTAATTCAGCTGAATCAACCTCGAAAAGATTATTATTTACATCGTGACAAACTATTTTTTTATTCATATGATTATAAATTTGCCCTTATAATTGTCCTCTTCTCATCACTGCCAATAATCATAGGAGTGAAACCATTTTTTTTAAGAAGACTCATCAAATACTTCTTATTAAAGCTTATCCAACCAAATTCTTCCCCTTTTTTTCCGCGCCAACTAGGAGTAAGCTTAATTTTAAAATAATCACGATCATCTATATTTCTGGCATCAATCAAAATTTGGCCGCCATCATTAAGAAGCGATTTTATTTTCTTAAGCAATTTTTTTGTTCCAGATAAATCACCGCCTAGACCAATATTATTTTCTAATAAAGTAATCGTATCAAATTTATTCTGGCTCAAAAAAGAAAAAATGTCACCCTGAAAACAATTTCTGAATCCTTTCTTTTTAGCTATAGCAACCAACTTGGGTGAAATCTCGATACCATAAGCTTCCCCTCTCTTCATTAGCGCCGGCAGATAATAACCAGTTGCACAACCAATATCCAATATGCGACCCCGCGCCTCGTCAATCAGTAATTTTTCTAAAGGAGCTAACTGTCTAACAGTTCTAAGATAACGACTAATATCGTGAACACTAGACTTGTTGCCTGAATAATAAAAAATAAAATCACCCTTAACTCCCTTAAGCATATCCGAAAGCGCTACCCCTAATAAATCCATTGATTGTTTCATATTATTACTACTTACTACCACTAACTATCCAGCGACCTCTATCTTCAAGTAACTTCATTTCAAGCGAACTAAATTGAGAAAACATTCCCCTTATTTCTTCCTCAGTAAATGAGCTGTGTGGTAATCCTTTTTCTGGACCATTAAGTGGCAAACGAACACCGGGTTCTATTTCTTCATGATCGGCCATCATTGTCCAATGAGTGCTACCGGTATTATCTGGCAGGGTAATAAAAAATCTGCCACCAGTTATTAACGATTTATAAACACCTTCAACAGCACGACGTACCTCTGCTTTGCGACCGTGATGAATAGCGGCAATAGATATAACTAGGTCATACAGCTGATCAGGATAATCATAATTATACATATCAGCCACTGCCAAGCTAGAACTACTACTCAAAGCCTCGGACGTTAAAGTGATAGCGGTTGGGCTAGAGTCTATGCCAGAAGTAGTAAAGCCAATATTTTTTAAGAATGCTAGATATTTTCCATTACCACAACCCATATCAAAAACATTCTTTTTCTTAAAAGTATATTTACCTATAAACTCTTCAAATTCAGGAATTAAACCTTGTCTCAGTGTCGCATACTCTTCACCGCTTTTTTTGTAATGACGATAGATTTTGTCCCAGATAGTCATAGATTTATATATAGAAAAATCAATTTGAATTATTTTCTCCTCATCTCCGACTTAATCATTTTTATAATTTCAGGAAATTCTGCTACCTTAAAGTGTCCAACAATATGCGAATAGATCGCAATATGGGCGCTTTCAAGTTTAATGGCATACTTAGCGGCATGGGTTGGCGGAACAACATCGTCATTCTCAGAAAATAATAAATGCAAATGGCGACAACTTTTCTCTAGCAAAGATAAATCCGATTTCAAACGAAAACCGCCAACAAGTTCTTCACCTGGTAAATTTCCATCATAAGGTGGCGCCACTAAATATACCGACAAAAATTTCTTTGATAATTTATTTTCTGATAAATATTTAGCAAGAAACATTCCCCCTAAAGAAGACCCGATTAAAATATCGCCGGCGCGCAAAAATGTTAAGTAGCGCTCAAAATGTATTTTCCAATCCTCATACTTAGCATCATCAGATAGAGGCATATTAGGACGAATAATTTCAAACTGACGCCCTAGTTTTTCATCTAAATAAGTACGGTGCCATTTTTCTTTCTTCTCGAGTGATATTTCTCTGGTCCATAAATAATCTAAATACTCACGTCGATTCTTAAATGTCATGCCACCATGAATAAAAAGAAGTCGAGGCTTGCGATTTTTTGTAGGCATAAAACGAAAACTGCTCAAGGAACTTGAGCAGCTGTGATAATTAGAATTCTAAATTTTTTGGCGTACGTGGGAACGGAATAACATCACGGATATTGGCCATACCGGTCAGATACATAATGGCTCTTTCAAAGCCAAGACCAAAGCCGGCATGTTTAACTGAGCCAAATCTACGAAGATCTAAATACCACCAATAATCTTCTTCTTTAAGATTCATTTCTTTAATTCGCTTAAGTAGCATGTCATAACGCTCTTCTCTTTGACTGCCACCAATAAGTTCGCCAATTCCAGGAACAAGTAAATCAGCTGCCGCAACAGTTTTACCATCGTCATTCTGGCGCATGTAGAAAGCCTTTATTTCCTTAGGATAATCAGTTAAAAAAACTGGCTTACCAAAAATCTTTTCCGTGATATAGCGTTCATGCTCAGTCTTTAAATCGACTCCCCAATAAACTGGGTTTTCAAATTTTTCGCCACTCTTAAGTAGTAACTCAATCGCCTCAGTATAGGTAATGCGAGTGAAATCAGATTTGATTATATTTTCTAGGCGCTCTAATAATCCAGTATCAATAAATTTATTAAAAAATTCCATCTCCTCTGGTAATTCTTTCAAGACATAGGAAACCATATACTTAAGCATCTCCTCAGCTAAGTTCATATCGTCTTCTAAATCAGCAAAAGCCATTTCTGGTTCTACCATCCAGAATTCACAAGCATGACGAGTGGTATTAGAATTCTCAGCGCGAAAAGTCGGTCCAAAAGTATAGACACGATTTAAGCCGTTAATAAGAGTCTCGGCTTCCAGTTGTCCACTTACAGTCAAGCCAGCTTGCTTGCCAAAAAAGTCTTGAGAAAAATCGACCTTCCCTTCCTTGTCTTTTGGAATTGGTTTTTCCAAATTAAACATTGTTAAATTAAAAACCTCACCAGCCCCCTCACAGTCACTTCCAGAAATTACTGGGGTATGAACAAGAGCAAATCCTTTTTCTTGAAAAAATTTATGGATAGCAAATGATAATACAGAACGCAGACGATAAACCGCAGTAAAAGTATTACTGCGTCCACGTAAATGGGCAATCTCACGTAAGAATTCAAAACTATGACGTTTCTTTTGCAAAGGATAATCTGGAGCAGCGGCATTAATAATTTCCACTCGAGAAGCTTTAAGTTCAAAAGGTTGACCAGCAGCCGGTGATTCAATAATAGTTCCCTCAACTTCGAGTGAAGAGCCGACCGGTACTTTTTCTAATTCAGAAAAATTATTCAAATCATTATTAACCACGACCTGTAAGCTTTTGAAAAAAGTGCCGTCATTGAGTTCAATGAACGCGATGTCTCCTGAGGATCGACTCGTGCGCACCCAGCCACCGACTTTAACGTCTTTGCCGAAATACGACGCCACCTCCTGGTAAATGTCCTTAACGTGAGTGTAGCTCATAGTAATAAAGGTTAATAATATATCTAAAATATAATAAAAAACCGCATTTAAGTCAACCAAGGAACTAGAAATGCGGTTCTAAATATAGCTAACGA
>CAYGOK010000017.1:0-18729 GCA_964351585.1 uncultured Gammaproteobacteria bacterium
AACAAGGCATCCGTAGCGGAAGCTGTGGATGGATCACCTCCTTTCTAGGGAGATATTTCTTCTTTTCCACGTGGAAAGAAGAGGTAGTCGCCTCCGATGTAGTGTCGGAGTGGCTATTATTCTTCGGAATGATAGCAAAAATCCGAATTGGTGCCGATTAGACTCACAATTCATTTCATGATTGAAACACATTAACACCTTAAAGGGTGTTTTTTGTTATATTTTGACAAATAGATACTTATGTGCTATAATATGAATCTGTACTTTGAAAAAATATTAACCAGAAAAATCATAACGAATGAAAGGAAAAATTCAAACTAACGGAAGTATTGTACTGGAAACCAACGAAGAGCACTGGAGCCTGCTTTCTCGCGGCCTCGTTAACGAGCTACAAATCACTGGGCTCGTTGAAATTGAGCCAGAGCGACAAGTTCGCATTAGAATTAAGATTACGGAGGCTTATTCTCCTGAACAAACAATGTCACGAGGCGTTTGTGTCACCGAAGGAAGCTTTGACGCGGCTACTTCTGGAGGTATAAGTCGCATTAATGAACATTTGATTAATTATTTAAACTCAAAAAAATGGATTATGATTGGAGAGACCCAAGGAGAAAAAAGCACACCCGTCATAATCATTCATTATTGTTTAATTAACTTGAGCTTCTATGCTCACAAGGTTGAAGAAGAAAGCAATCAAAATTTTTTTACAAAAATTGGGGTGACTACCCGAAACATGAACTAAAGTGATTTATCGGCAACACAAAAAGAGGACCAACTGGCCCTCTTTTTTCTTTTTACAAATACCATCTTAAAACTATTGACATTACTTGAAACACGTGTCATGATAAAAAGTCTAATTTAGTCCTTTAACAAATAGTTAAACTTCAAATTAATTACTAAGAATATCTCAATTGTTTAACAAGAGAGGTGTGTTTAGTAGTTAGTTTGAATGTTAATTTAAAATTAAAAAAAATGAAAAAAAGAGATGTTGCGTCATTTGCGGTTGCAATCTTCCTGACTGCAATTTTATCGTTTTTAATTATTCCTTTTGCATGGAATGGGCTTGCAAGTAGTGCAGAAGATTGGTCTTCAGACTTTACGCCTGAAGACTTACCTGTTATGCGACTGGCGACCGGTGTACTCATAATCCTATTTTTTGCGATATCATGGATAGTGTCTTCGTTAATAATGTCAGCCTTTAAAGTTGATGCCTGGGAAAAAGAAGAACGAAGAGAAAGTGAAAAAGCATTAAATAGGCGCTTAAAGTGGATTACAGAGCTTGTCTCTCAAGGATTTAAAGGCAAAAGAACTGCCATAATCAAAGAGTGGGGTGATGTTGACACAAACCTGGAATACAATATTAATTATTTTCTAAAAGAATTTGAGGATAAGATTGATATTATTGACCAGAAACTTAATAAGCACAAAGCGCTTATTACATTTAAACTGAAGTAAACAACAAACGAATTAAAAGAGCGACCAATAAAACGGCCGCTCTTTTTTCTTTTTACAAATACTTTTTATTTAATAGAAATTAACATTGCACCCGCAGCAATAAGTAATGTTCCGGCAAGCGACTTAAGCGTAAAGGCTTCTCCTAAAAATAAAGCTGCCAGCACAAGAACAAACACAATACTTAAACGATCAATTGCTACCACTGGCACGGCTTGTCCATGCTTAAGTGCAAAAAAATAAAACAACCAAGATAAGGCGCCAAAGATGCCAGCAAAAATTATCAACCACCAATCCTTAACGGCAATACTTTGAAAGTTAAAGCCATTAAATTTTCTAAGCGATAAACTAACGGCAATTAAAAACACAGCCATTACCACTGAACGAATTGTGGTAGCTAAGGTTGAATCAATATTTTTTAATCCTAATTTACCGACAATCGCAACTGCAGCCGCAAAAATCGCCGACAAAAATGCATAGAATAGCCACATATTATTTAACGCCAATTAAGCGCTTAACTTTGGCTAGCTTAGCACTAGCTAGTGCCTCTACCTTTTCTCGTCCTTCTTCTAAAATTAAAGCCGCATCAGCATCAGAGATGGCATTGAATTTAGCCTGAAAATCTGAAAGAAATTTCACCACCACTTCAGCTAAATCTTTTTTGAATTCACCATATCCCTTACCTTTATAATCTTTAACTAAGCGCGGGATCTGTCGTCCACCTAGCTGTGCGTAAATCGTTAATAAGTTAGACAGGGCGGGTTTATTTTCTAAATCATACTCTATTTCCGAACCGGAATCAGTCACCGCGCGCATAATTTTTTTTCTCGCTTCTTCTGGGTCGTCAAGCAAGGCAATGCAATTATTTTGATTGATATCACTCTTGCTCATCTTTTTACTAGGGTCCAGTAAAGACATAATGCGAGCACCCTCTTTTTTAACTACTGCCTGAGGCACGACAAAGACTTGACCAAAATCATTATTAAAACGTTTAGCAATATCGCGCGCTAACTCAACGTGTTGTATTTGATCTTCGCCCACTGGCACCACCTCAGTATCATATAATAATATGTCAGCCGCCATTAATACTGGGTAATCATAAAGACCAACAGAAACTGACTCCTGATTTTTTCCAGCCTTATCTTTAAACTGGGTCATCTTATTTAAATCAGCAATACGCGCTCCATAGCAATTTAAAATCCAGGCTAGTTCGGTGTGTGCTGGCACAGTTGATTGCTGAAAAATAATAGAACGCTCTGGGTCAATGCCGGCTGCCAAATATAATTTTGAAATTTCTAAAATCCGCTGACGCAATTCATCTGGGCCCTGTTTCATGGTAATAGCATGATAATCAACAATTGAAAAAATACAATCATATTTATCCTGGATGCCAACCCATTGAGAAATTGCTCCTATATAATTACCAATGTTTAAGCGACCACTTGGCTGAATGCCTGAAAAAATCCTTTTTTTTGTGTCCATAAATTTATCTTTTATACTAATATTCTAATGTAAACTAGCGGTAAAAGCAATTAACAAAAAAACCCCGACTTATTGCCGGGGTAAGAGCGCCACTTAGTGTAGCTGGAACAAAAGAACGAAAAATTAAAAAAAGAGGAAGCTCATCGGGCCTGTTTGGAATCGAACCGGCTTACGACCAATCTCTCAAGTTATTCAGGGTTTATTCTGACCGATGTCACGCAACCATCTACTCGTAACTAAGAAATTTCGCGCCCTTTTTCAAGCTTCCTCCCGTCTCTCGTGCGGAACACTGATTAATTCAGTCGAGAGTGGCTGTTTATAGAAACAATGATAATTAATTTTTTAAATTTTAGCAAACCTTTATATTTTTACTATCAAAAATAGTAACTTGAAATATTCGAGTTTTGTGTTAAACTAGAAACAAGTTCGGCCACGGGCTATTTTTATTGTTTCGGGCTGTAGTATAATGGTAATACGCGTGCATGGGGTGCATGTAGCCCCGGTTCGATTCCGGGCAGCCCGACCATTTATTTCAGCTAATAATCAATAATAAATAGACGGACGACTCGATTAATCATCTTATGGTGGATTTCAAGAAAAAAATGGAAGAGCTAGAAAAACAAACGATTCAGGAAACTGACCGCGAGGAAGTTTTAAGTGAATCACCTCAGAAAAAAAAGAGGAGAAAAATATCTACTTATGTTATTGCTGCTATTGTTATTAGCTTGGTCTTTTCTGGTAAGGTAATTATGTCTAGCCAGGGAACCGCTGACTGGTTATCTGATAAGGGATTTTTTGGAAAATTAAAACATTTGGTTCCGGGTAACGATAAAATTTTAGCCGGAGAAGAAGAGGATAGAATAAATATTTTACTTTTGGGCATGGGTGGTGAAGGCCATGACGGTGCCTATTTATCTGACACGATAATCGTTGCCAGCCTTAAGCCATCAACCAAACAGGTCTCAATGGTCTCAATTCCGCGCGACTTAACAGTGCCGATGGATAATGGTGCTTGGCGCAAAGTAAACCATGTTAACGCTTTAGCTGAAGCCAAGGAAGCAGGAAGTGGTGGAGCGGCAACCATGAAGGCCCTTGGTGATATTTTAGAACTACCAATTCATTATTATATCCGCGTTGACTTTCAGGGGTTTATGAATATAATTGATGAAATTGGGGGAATCGAAGTTAACGTTGAAAATACTTTTGATGATTATGCTTATCCCATATTAGGCCAGGAAGACAACCCAAACTATTACGCACGTTTTGAACATTTACATATTGATAAGGGCTTGCAAAAAATGAATGGTTCGCTGGCTCTAAAATATGCTCGTAGTCGTCACGCCTACGGAATCGAGGGGTCAGACTTTGCTCGCGCCAGACGACAACACCTAGTAATCACCGCCGTAAAAGATAAACTACTTTCTCGCCAAACTCTTTTAAATCCCATGACGATTAGTAAGTTAATTAGTGAGTTAGATCGCAGCGTGGCAACTGATTTAGAAATCTGGGAAATGTTAAAACTCTGGAATACTTTTAAAGATACTCAAAAAGATCAAATTATTAGCAAGGTTTTAAGCGATGCTCCAAATGGATTATTAGTTTCTGCGGTAGGTGATGGTGGCGCTTATATTTTAGTACCAGTCTCTGGAAATTTTTCTAAAGTAAGACAGCTTTTCCAAGATATCTTTGGCACCGAACAACCAGCCACCACCGAAACGATTAACGATACTCGAAAAGTAAATACTACCAGCACTATTAAAGAGGTTGAAAAAATATCCACCCCAGCCGACATTTCTATTAAAAATGGTACCTGGATTACTGGCCTCGCGGGTCGTTATTCAGAAAAACTATCACCCCTCGGTTTTAAAATAGTAGAAACAAGCAATGCCCCGGAAAGAGATTATGCAAAAACATTGGTTTTTGATTTGACTTACGGTAATAACAATAGCGCCCTAGAAGCTATTAAAAAAAATAGCGGCGCTACTCAAAGCTTCGAATATCCTGCCTGGGTTAAGGAATATCAGGAACAACCAGGAGCGGCTGACTTCGTCCTAATACTCGGAACTGATGCCGATAAGGCGGAATAACTATAGAAAATATATGGATAAAAAAGAATCGACCCTGCCTTTAGTGGCTATTTGTGGTCGCACTAATGTAGGAAAATCAACTCTTTTTAATTGCTTAATTGAAAAAAAGCAGGCTTTGGTTTCTGATATCGCTGGCACAACTAGAGACAGCAATCTTGGTTTAGTTGAATGGTCAAATAGTGCTTTTGAAATAGTAGATACTGCAGGGCTACTTGACGCAACTTATCTTTCTAAGAAAAAAATCAACGAACCAGATATTGATACTAAAACCCAAAAACAAGCACGGGGCTATCTTGATAAGGCCGAGTTATTATTGTTTGTTGTTGATGCTAAAGCGGGTTTGATGGCTGAAGATAAAGCGCTTGCTGCGGTTTTAAAAAGAAGCGGTAAGTACAGCAAAAAGATTTTGCTTTTAGCTAACAAAGTTGATAGTCCTCGTCTGGCGGCCGAAGCAGCTCAGTTTCACAAACTCGGGTTAGGCGAACCAATTATTATTTCCGCCGCTACTGGCGCTGGCACCGGAGACTTATTAGACAAGGTCATCGAATTAATCGATGAGAAGAGGAAATTTAAAAAACCAGAGCCTACTGAAAAAGATAAGTTAATTAGTGCTTGTATTATTGGAAAGCCCAACGTTGGGAAATCTTCATTACTAAATTCCATCCTTGGTTACGAAAGAGTTATTGTTAGTCCAATTGCCCATACAACTCGCGAACCACAAGACATGGACATTGATTACAAAGGCGAAAAGATTAGATTAATTGATACAGCTGGTATTTCACGCCAAGGACAAAAATCAAAAGGCTTAGAAAATATTGGTATTGCTAAATCTTTAAAGGCTCTAGAAAAAGCCGATGTTGCCTTACTAGTTCTAGATATTAGTGAGCCTTTAACTCACCAGGACTCAAAAATTATCCAAGAAATTGTTGATCGTCATAAAAGTCTTATATTTATTGCTAATAAGTGGGACCAGGTTGAGGACCGTAATACTAAAAAATGGACAGAAACGCTATACGATAAAATGCCCTTTGCTGCCTGGGCACCCGTTCAATTTATTTCTGCAAAAACTGGAGAGAAAGTTAATAAAATTTTAGACCTAGTTGTTGAAATTGGAAAAAATAGACGCTTACAACTTAGTGATTCTCAGACAGATAAATTTCTTAAACACGTTGTTAAAATTCATCGTCCCGCTAAAGGCAAGGGAACTAAGACGCCGCGCATTTACGAATTCCGACAAATACACTCTAATCCACCTTCATTTATTTTGCGCATTGGTCCAAACGATGATTTACATTTTTCCTATGTCCGTTTTGTGGAAAATCGTTTTCGAGAAAAATTTAATCTCATTGGTACACCAATTCAAATCACTGTCACTAAGCATCGCAAGTCACATACGACTTACTCAGAATAAAATTATGAAAATAATTGTAGGCCTGGGAAACCCAGGAGATAATTATCGCCGTAATCGCCATAATGCTGGTTGGATTTTTTTAGATGCTTTAACAAATGGTGAACAATGGAAAGAAAATAAAAAGTTTTCTGCTTTAATATGTGAAACAAGTAACGCAATCTTGGTGAAGCCATTAACTTTCATGAACGAATCTGGAATTAGTGTTCGCAAGATTATGGATTTCTATGGCTTATTACCAAAAAGGCTTGGTTTATTTGGTAAAAAGGATGCCGACTTAAGTGAGGTTTTAACCGTTATCCAAGACGAGCTCGATGTAGATTTTGGTAAAGTAAAAATTTCTACTGATTCCGGAAGTGCTGGTCATCGTGGCATCGAATCAATTATTTCACATCTCCAAACTAAGAAGTTCAAGCGCTTACGCCTAGGTATAAAAAATGAATTTTTAAAAACTAAAATTCCTCCCGAAAAATTTGTCTTACAGAACTTTAGCTCAGAAGAGCTGGCCTCAATTGAAAAACTAGCTACTACCTATAACCTTAATAATCTTTAATTATAGCCTAAAAATAAGTCCCGTTAAAAGTTTAGCGGGATTTTATGTTGTTTATTGTAAGATATATTAAAAGCAGCGCTGGCTGCAAAAATTTATCTTATGATAACTGACAAAAATCTTTTAGCTTTAGTAAGCCTAGTTTACTGTCCACATCTGGGGCCAAGCAGTATTAGGAAGCTAGAAAAGAATTTTTCAAACCTCGAAGAAGTATTTATTGCTGATAATAATAAATTAATTAAAGCTGGCATTAAACTAGGTGTTATAAGTAAATTCTTTCAGTGGCGAAAAAAATTTTCTAATGAAACCTTACTAATTGATTTGCAAAAAGCGGAAATAAACTTTATTTCTTGGCATGATAATAATTATCCATCGCTTCTAAAAGAAATTTCTGACCCACCACCTATTTTATTTTACCGTGGTCAACTCGTAAGCAATTTTCCTGACCAAAATAAATATTTATTAGCCGTTATTGGTGCTAGACAATGTACTTCTTACGCCGAAAAGGTGATTAAAAATATTTTACCAACCACTCTAACTAAGCGTCTAACAATTATCAGTGGCCTAGCTTCCGGGGTTGACGGCCTAGCTCATCAGCAAGCCTTAAGTTGCCAAGGAAGAACAATTGCCGTTCTTGGCTCAGGCTTAGACTGGAGACAACTTTATCCGCGCTCTCATCGCCACCTAGCCGAAGATATAATTAGAAGTGGCGGCTGCGTGTTGTCTGAGTTTCCGCCCCATACACCGCCAAATAAAATAAATTTTCCTAGACGTAATCGTATTATCTCGGGACTGGCTAACTGTATTTTAGTAGTTGAGGCCACGCCAAGGTCTGGTTCGCTTATTACTGCTCGTGCCGCCCTAGAACAAGGTCGTGATGTGCTAGCTGTGCCGGGAAATATTTTTTGGGAAAAATCTATGGGCACCAATCAATTAATTATCGCTGGAGCAAGACCCATTCTTGGCGCCGATGATTTAATTGATTCTTTAGGAATAGAAATATCTGATTTTGCTGTTGAAATAAAAACAAATTTCGCTCTAAAAAATGACCAATTAACTCCAGTCGAAAAAACTATCTATTCAATAATTACAAATGCTTATCAGTGTGGCGAAAAATTAACTACCGAAAAAATTATCTTAGAAAGCAAACTTGACACCGCCACGATAAATAGTACACTAACTATATTGGAACTGAAGGGCTTAACGAAAGAAGTCGCTGGAAATTTTGAGCCCTGCTAATAAATAAGGCTAATATTATGGATTTAATCATTGTAGAGTCACCAACCAAAGCTAAGACAATTTCTAAATTTCTTGGAAAAGAATATCGAGTAGAATCATCTTTCGGACATATTCGCGATTTGCCAGCTAGAGAACTAGGTGTAGACCTTGATAATGGTTTTGAGCCTAAATATGTTATTCCGACTAAAGCTAAGAAGGTGGTCTCTGCTTTAAAAACTGCCGCCGCTAAAGCAAAAAATATTATTCTTGCTTCTGACGAAGACCGTGAAGGGGAAGCAATTGCTTGGCATTTAGCTAAGGCTCTAAACGCCAACGCTGAGACAACCCAGCGTATTGTTTTTCATGAAATTACCAAAGATGCAATCATTGAAGCCTTGGCTCACCCCAGACAAATAGACCAGGCCATGGTTGACTCTCAACAGGCTCGTCGTATTCTTGATCGCTTAGTCGGCTACAAGTTATCACCATTCTTGTGGAAGAAGGTTGCTAAGGGGTTGTCAGCTGGTCGCGTCCAAAGCGTGGCTACAAGATTAATTGTAGAGAGAGAAAAAGAAATACGTGCTTTTAATTCCGAGGAGTACTGGTCAATCGCCGCTGATTTAGCTACTGAAAAAAAGGAAGTCTTTCGCGCTGCTCTTGTAAAAATTAAAAATAAGTCGGTTGGAAAATTAGACTTAAAAGAAAAAGTAGCCGCAGACATTAAAGAAGATTTACATACTTGCGTCTACAACGTTTTAAATACGGAAAAAAAGAAAGTAGAAAAATCACCTCTAGCTCCATTTACTACTTCAACCTTACAACAGGCCGCTAACCGCCATCTTGGCTACAGCGCTAAACAAACAATGACAGTGGCGCAAAAACTTTACGAAAAAGGGTTTATCACCTACATGCGTACTGACTCTCTAAATCTGTCCGCTAAATTTGTCACTGCCGCCAATGATTGGATTACAAAAAATCTTGGCAAAGAGTATGCCACAGGCGGAAAAACGTACAAAAATAAAAGTAAAAATGCTCAAGAGGCTCACGAAGCCATTCGTCCCACTGAAGCAGAAAACACACCTGATGAAGAAGCAAAAACTCTTGAATCTTCTGAAGCTAAATTATATCGCTTAATTTGGCAGCGAGCTGTTGCCAGTCAGGCTGTTTCCGCTAAATTAGCTGCCACCACTATTAATATATCAGCAAAGAATAATGACTCCGATTATGTTTTGCGAGCCAGCGGACAAATTATTTCTTTTCCAGGATATTTATCAATCTGGCCAGAAAAAACGAAAGAGCAGGAGCTTCCGATTTTAGAAGATGAGGACAGATTAAAACTTGAAGATGTTTTGGCAGAAAAACATGAAACCGTGCCCCCGGCTAGATATTCCGACGCCGGCTTGGTTAAAGAAATGGAAAAGCACGGCGTTGGTCGCCCTTCAACCTATGCACCAACTATTGCGACTATTATCGCTCGCAACTACGTAGAAAGAGATGATAATAAACGCTTAAAGCCAACAGAAATATCTTTTGTAGTTACTGATTTATTAAGTAATCACTTTCCAAAAATTGTTGACTACAAATTTACCGCTCAATTAGAAGATGACTTGGACTTAATTTCTAGCGGACAAAAAGAGTGGCGTCCAGTAATTTCCGACTTCTACGAAGACTTCAGTGAAAATTTAGAAAAGAAATATCAAGAAATAAATAAAGAAGAGATTATGCCTATTGAAAAATCTGAGGAGAAATGCGACAAGTGTGGCGCAACAATGTTAATCAAAACTGGACGCTACGGAAAATTCCTTGCCTGCAGTGCTTTCCCTGATTGCCGAAATATTAAAAAATTAGATGCTGAGGGTGGCGTGGTCGAAGAAAAGGTTAAAGATCCAAAGATTTTAGAATTAGAAAAAGAGCATGCCAGTGAAACTTGTGATAAATGTGGTTCACCTATGAAGGTTAGAACTGGAAAGTATGGCCCATTCTTAGCCTGCTCGGCTTATCCTAAATGTAAGAATATTAAAAACATTCAGAAACCAGGAACAACCTCGGTTGCTTGCCCAATTTGTCAGCAAGGAGAAATAGTCAAAAAATTCAGTCGTCGCGGCGCGTTCTACGCTTGTAGTAATTATCCGCAATGTAAGAATGCTTATCAGGGCGAACCAACTGGAAATACCTGCTCTAAGTGTAGCGCCTTAATGATTCTTGATAAATCCGACGAAGAAAAATGCAGCAACAAAAGCTGTCGCAAAAAATAACCAATTTAAACAAACAAAAAAGCGCGGATAACCGCGCTTTTTTTATTTCTATTGTTTATTTCTTTTTACTAGTTGTTTTCTTTCCCCACTCTTTATTTTTAGCATATTGGACGGCTTGTTTAGCAACTTCCGCAAACAGAGTCATGTAGACTGAACTATTCTTTACTTTGTCTCTAACGAGAGATACTAATTCTTCAGCTTTAATAATTCCTTTTTCTGCTAAACTAATTAATCTGTGTACTTTATGAATGCTAGAAATAAAATAATAAATAGCAATTGATAAAAATACAGTTAAAACTGTGATACAAGCGGCAAGTATTAAATTTAAAATGTCGCCCGAAGTAGTAAACATATCTTTAAAAAAATAATTAAAATCCTCTTAGTCTTGCCTCAAACTTTTCTGCCAATCGCTTAACTAGATTCTCTTGAATTTCATCAGTTTCAGTCGAAGTCATTGTTCTGTCATCAACTTGATAGGTAAGGTGAAAGGCTAAACTTTTTTCACCCTTATCCAATCTGTCACCACTATAAACATCAAATAGTTCAACTTTTTTTATGGCAGGATGAAAAGAAAAAATTTCTTCTCTAAGATCATTATACAATATTTTTTCTGAAATAACAACGCATATATCTCGAGTAGCTGCCGGAAATCGTGGCGCTTCTTTAAAACTAGCAACAGAATAAAGTGCGCTCAATCGAGAAAGCCCACCTAAACTTATTTCCGCCAAGGCTGTTTTTAATTTTAAGTTTACGTTACCGATTGCTTCGTTACTTAATTTAGCTGCTACTCCTAATACTTCGTCGCCAACAACAATTTGTGCGCAAATATCCTTATCTGCCCAACCCGGCATAGTTTCCATTGTTAAAAAATTTACTTCTATTTGTGGATTAATAATTTCTTTAATCAAACCAGTAACCATGCCCTTTATATCTAAAAAGGTATCACGATTATTATTTGCCACAACCAAACCTACTTTCTTTTCTTGATAGGGCAGTCTTTCTGAGTCGTCAGCATTAGTACGATTAACATCTCCCGGGGCATTGAAAAACGTACTGCCAATTTCAAAGAATCCCAAATTATCATCTTTTGCTTGGTTGGTTTTAATGTTTCCAACTAGTCCAGCCACCAAAGATTGTCGAAGTAAACCATGAATTTCCGAAAGAGGATTAATTATTCGTAAGTGATTGAAAAAATCAATATTTACTTTTTTCAATTGCTCCTCACCAACGAAAGAATAGTTATGACTTTCGTTTAAGCCAAACTTTAGAGCAAGCACATCCTTAATTTTTCTTTCTAAGGCGCGCTCTTTGTTTTTTTCAGGCACGACCATTCTTTCGCTTGGCAACATGGAAGCAATATTGTCATAACCATAAATACGTAAAACTTCTTCAACCAAGTCTTCTCTATTTTTTACATCTTTAGTGGCGCGCCATGAAGGAATAACTACATCCAAATGATCTTTGTGTTTAGTTATTTTAAACCCTAGCTTTGTTAAAATACTAACTACCTGGTCTTTAGGTATTTCTTGACCAATTTTAGATGTTAACCAGGCAAAATCTAATTGGAGTGGTGCAGAAACGGCTGGATTACCTCCTAAATCAACTAAATGACTAGAAATTTTCATTTCCGAACAATCCTTTTTTAATAGAGACAAAAAGCGAAACATCGCTTCCTCGGCTAAAGCTGGGTCTAATGATTTTTCAAATCTAGTTGAGGCTTCGGTGCGCAAGCCTAATTTTTGAGCAGACCGTCTAATAATGTCTGCTCGAAAATTAGCTGCTTCTAAAATAATATTAACTGTCTTATCATCGATCTCACTGTTGCGTCCACCAATAATTCCCGCTAAGGCAATTGGCTGACGACCGTCAGTAATAACAAGTTGTTCTGGGATGAGTTGTCTTTCTTTGCCATCCAAAGTTTCAAGAGACTCTCCTTTAGTTGCAAATCTTACAGATATTTTTTTAACTTTATCAGCATCAAAGGCGTGAAGTGGTTGACCGCACTCCAACATAACATAATTGGTTAAATCAACAACATTATTAATTGGCCTTTGTCCTCCTGCCAACAATCTTTCTTGAATCCAGGCTGGGGATTCTTTAATTTTTAAATTATTTATTTTAATTGCTAAATAACGAGGGCAGGCCTCTTTAGCGACTACCTCGACTTCTAGTTTTCCTGATTTTTCACTAGCAACCTCTAATCTCTCGCCAATTATTTTTTCGTAAGGCTTTAGCTTAGCATCAAAAATTACCGACAGCTCTCGCGCGACACCATAATGACTAAGCAAGTCTGGCCTGTTAGATAACGATTTGTTATCAACCTCAAAAACTATGTCTGTTAGTTTTAAATATTCAGCAAATGGTTCACCAATTTTAGCTCGCTTATCTAAAACCATAATTCCTTCGTGGTCGTCACCTAGTCCTAATTCATCTTCTGCGCAAATCATCCCTTCTGAGGTCTCGCCCCTAATGTCGCTTTTTTTTATTTCTAAACCATTTGGTAGCAGCGCTCCTTCTAGGGCAACGGCAACTAACTGATTTGGAGCAACATTAGGCGCCCCGCAAACTATGTGCAGCTTGGCTGTTTTTACGTCGACAATAGTAACGCGCAAACGATCAGCGTTGGGATGTTTGCTAACCTCTAATACTTTACCTACTACTACTTTATTAAATCTATCGGCTTGATTAGAAAAAGACTCTACTTCAACCGTGTGATTAGTAAGGCGCGTAGCAATCTCTTGCGGAGAAACCTTAGTTGGAAACTTTACAAACTCTTGCAACCAATTATAAGAAATATACATATGTTTAGAACTGTTCAATAAATTTCAAATCACCACTGTTAAATAGACGTACATCGGTAATGCCATATTTAAGCATGGCTAAACGAGTTAAACCAAAACCAAAGGCTAATCCTGAATACTTATCTGGATCAACACCACCAGCTCTTAAAACCTCTGGATGAATTAAGCCGGCGCCAACTATTTCTAACCAGCCAGTATTTTTGCAAACCCGGCAACCGTCGCCACCACACAAGAAACAAGTATACTCGCCATTGTTTCCTGGTTCCACAAAAGGATAGAGCTTAGGTCGCATTCTTAGTTTTGTTTCTGGGCCAAAGAGTTTTTGACCAACTAGCTCTAAAATACTTTTAAGATTAGCAAAGCTAATATCTTTACCCACAATAAGACCCTCGAATTGATAAAAGGTGTGTTCGTGCCTGGCATCAGTTGCTTCGTTTCGAAAACATCTTCCCGGAACAATTGCCTTAAGCGGAGCACCGAAGCGGCGCATCGCTCTAATTTGAACGGGTGAGGTGTGTGTTCTCATTACTAAATCTGGCTCTATTTTATTTTCTCCCGGCGCGGCCACATAAAAAGTGTCTTGCATGTCTCTAGCTGGATGAAGAGGAGGCATGTTAAGCGCAGTAAAATTAAAATAATCACTTTCTAGCTCTGGGCCATCAATAATCATAAAACCAAGTGAAGAAAAAATATCTTCAATCTCACGCTGAACAATTGTAATTGGGTGCAGGTGTCCTGTTTTCCATTTAGTGCCTGGTAAAGTAATGTCAGTTTTTGTTTCTGGTTTAGCGGCGGCAAGTAATGCATTTTTAGTAGCAATAAACTTTTCTTCTAATTCTGCTTTTACACTATTAGCTAATTCGCCAACATCTTTTTTTAAATCAAGACTTAAATCTTTAAGTCCGCGCAGTAAAGAGCTAAGCTCTCCTTTGCGTGATAAGTACTTGAGTTCTATTTCGCGCAGGCTTTCCATGTTCTTAACATCCTCAAGGCGTGCTAGCGCCTCAGCCTTAATCGCTTGTAATCTATCTTTCATATTTTTGTGCAGCTATCGACTCTTCTTATAATTAGTAAGAAATAATTCTAAAATAGCAAAAGCTATTATCAATAAAATTGTGTTTAACCAGTTAAGTAAACCTCCGGCCTTTAAAAACAGGGCGGCAATTAAAAATAAGGAAAAAAGAAATGATTGTCTGAAGGCAACCTTAACAGCCTGAAAAGCTAAATCCTTTTTTAAAACAACAAATCGAAATAAAAAACCAACCAAAGCCGCGAGTCCACTTAAGGCCAAGAACAAAGAGGCATAAAATAAAACAAAACCAAGCCAGTTAGTGGTAAATGGATCAATCATGCCAGCCACAAAGAAAAATATGCCCCAACATATAGCTGTTAGGACAGACATTACTAATAAATAGCTTTTTAAAGTCATAGCTTGTTAAATGCTTGAATTATCTTTTCTAAGTCTAATTTATATGATTCAAGTTTGGTTTTTTCAGTCTCAACAATTTTTGCAGGCGCGCGCTCAATAAATTCCTGGTTAGCTAACTTGCCCTCTTGAACTAATATTAATTTTTCTAGCGTTGCCCTTTCTTTCGTCAATCTATTTTTTTCTTTTTCTACATCAAGAGCGCCTAATAAATATATTTCTATCTCGCCAACAATAACCGCAATAGCACCACTTAATTTTTCGCCCGATTCCTTAACCTCTAAAGATTCTAATCCAGTTTTCATTCCCTTAATTAGAGACTCATTAGCTATTAGCTCGTTTGTAAGACTGTGACCATAAATAATTGCTTGGAGTTTTTTAGCTGGCTCAATCTTGTTTTCGCTCCTGGCATTTCTAATCGCAACAATAATATTTTGAATTTCTGAAAAATTATTTTTAGTAAATTTATTTTGTTTGTTATCTTTTGAGGTCGGCCATTTAGCAACCATAAGCAAGTCTTCCTTAAAGCTTTCCCAAATAGTCTCAGTAACAAATGGTAAAAATGGATGCCAGGCAATTAAAAGATTTTCTAGTAGATATACTAAAATTGCTTCTTTATTTTTTTCAATCTTAGCCGCCTCTAGATACCAGTCGGCTAGCTTGTTCCAGGTAAACTCGTTGAGGTTATCTGCGGCGGTAGAGAAATTCATTTCCTCTAAGTTTTTAGTGACCTCGGTAATTGTTTGCTGCCAACCGTTTAAAATCCAGGTGTCAGCTGTCGTTTTAGCTGCTGGAATTTCTTCTATTTGTATATTAAATTCAGTATCTTCTGGTAAAGAGCTCAAAATAAAACGAGCAATATTCCATAACTTGTTAACAAAATTACGCTTTGCTTCAATTTTATCAATACTAAAGCGTGTGTCGTTTCCGGGAGTAAGTCCCATTAATAAAGACAGGCGAACCGCGTCTGCTCCAAATTGATTAACCATTTTTAAAGGATCAATGCCATTACCTTTAGACTTAGACATCTTCTTGCCATCTTTATCTAATACCATGCCGTGCAGATAAACAGTTGAAAATGGAATTTCGCCAACTGCGAAAAGTGACATCATGATCATTCTAGAAACCCAAAGAGTAATAATTTCGTAACCTGTTTCTAAAACTTGGGTGGGATGAAATTTTGCCAAATCACCAGATTTTTTTCCAGCCTGATAGCTATCTGGCCAACCTAAAGTAGAAAAAGTCCACATGCCTGAAGAAAACCAGGTATCTAGAGTATCAACATCCTGTATCCATCCGTCACCTTCTGGCGCCTCTAGTCCGCAATAAGTTTCTTCTCCCTTATACCAAATCGGGATTTGATGACCAAACCAAATCTGACGAGAAATACACCAATCGTGTAAATTAGTCATCCAGTCTAGGTAGCGTTTTTTAAATCTCTCGGGAACAAAAGATATCTTTTCTAATTCTCCAGCCTCAATCGCCGCTTCTTTTAAGGATTTATTTCCTAAGCGAGGTATTTTTTTATCAACTGCTACGAACCACTGTCGAGATGGCAGGGGTTCAATCACGGCATTGCAACGATAGCAACGGGCTGAATTATGAACATAGTCATGGTCAACGTGATCCATAAGACCCATTTCTTCCATGTCTTTGGCAATTTCTTCTCTGGCCTCAGTAGTTGTTAGTCCAGCATATTTTCCACAATTTTCCATCATGCGGCCGTCTTCATTAATAATTTTTTTACCAAGAATACCATGACGGATTGCGATTTCGCTATCAACAAAACTATGTGACGGAGTAACCTTAATAGCACCAGAGCCAAACTCCATATCAACCGCTTTATCGGCTACGACTTTAACTTTAAACTTTCCTAAAACACCATCGATTTCTAATTCTTGGCCAATAAAAGATTGATATCTTGGGTCTTCAGGGTGCACCGCAACTGCGGTATCGCCCAGTTTAGTTTCTGGTCGAGAAGTAGCCAAAACAAAGGGGCCATATTTAATCCAATAAAGTTTAGCCTTCTCCTCTTGATGTTCTACCTCATCATCTGCTAGGGTTGAGTGACAGCGGGGACACCAATTAACCATTCTTTCTCCTCGATAGATAACACCTTCATCATACATGTCTTTAAACATGTGTTTAACCGCTTTCTGTCGGTCATCATCAAACGTAAAAGCTAGTCGCGACCAATCTAAAGACGCCCCCATGCTTTTGGTTTGATCTAATATTTCTGATTGAGTTGCTCTTAAAAATTTCCAAACCTCTTCTAATAGTTTTTCGCGACCTAAATCGTGGCGAGTGAGTCCCTGTTCCTGTAAAATTTTCTTTTCAACCACATTTTGAGTAGCAATGGCCGCATGATCAGTTCCTGGTAGCCACAGAGTCCGATAACCGCCTAAGCGTTTATATCTGATTAATAAATCTTCAATGGCTAACATAGCCGAATGACCAAGATGAAGCTTGGCGGTGATGTTTGGTGGCGGCAGAACAATTGTGTAGCTTGTGGCGTCAGTTGGCAAGTCTAAATTATCCGGGTTAAAATACCCGGATTTGTCCCACTTTTCATAAATTCTGACCTCATTTTCTTGGGGAGAATAGGCCTTAGATAGCTCTTTTTTCATACTTTAAAATTACCAAAAAAACAGGCGTAAGTCAAACTAAAAATAGCTTGACTGCGCCATAAAATCATTATATATTTATTAGTTACTTCCTATCAACTAAAAACTTTTTAATGCTAAGCATGAACGAACAAATATTTAGACAAATTGACCAAGCTAAATCAATTTTAGTGGTTTTTCCTATGGATTGGGAAGCTGATTCTACTTCTGCTAGCCTAGCTTTATTTTTAACCTTAAAAAAACTAGATAAGAACGTTGAAATAGTTGCCACCAAGTCTAGACAAAAAACAAATAATCTGTCGTTTTTACCAGGCTATCTAGATATAAAAGACAAAATTGAGCACCTACGAAGATTTATTGTTTCTCTAAACATCAGCAAAACTAAGGTTAGTCAGATTAAATATGTTGTTGAAAATGACCAATTAAATTTTATAATTTCTCCAGAAGACGGTTGGTTCGAAACTAAGGATATTAGCTTTAAGGCTGGCGAGTTTAAGTATGACTTAATTATATCGCTTGGTGCTGACGATTTAGAATCATTAGGGGAAATATATGATAAAAATATTGAATTTTTTTATAAAACACCAATAATCAACATTTCTTGTCGGGCAGCTAATGAAGAATTTGGCCAGATAAACTTTATTGATTTGGGTAGTGCGGCTATCTCGGAATCAGTTTATAAACTAATAAAATCAAAAGATGGTTTATTGTTGGATGAAAATATTGCCACCGCCTTGCTTGCTGGCATAATTTTAAAAACAAAAAATTTCAAAACAGGTAACTTAACCCCTGAAACCTTATTGGTTACTTCTGAATTAATAAGCCTGGGGGCAAGAAGAGAGGAAATAATCACTCAGGTTTACAGACAGCGCCAAATTTCTGACCTAAAGCTTTGGGGAAAGATTCTAAACAATCTAAAATTAGACGAAACAAGAAAATTAGCCTGGTCTTACTTGAGACACAGTGATTATCCGGAAGATAATCATGAATTAACTATTAAGGACGTGGCTGAAGAATTGATTGCCAATCTACCTAATACAAAAAACTTGTTAATTATAAAAGAGGGCGCCAATGCAACTGTAAAAATATTTTCATTTTCTTTTGGCGGTCTCGATGCTGTTAAAATAATTAGCTCTTACTCTCCTCAGGGAGACAGGGAATATGCTAAGGCCGTTGCCAACATATCATTAGATAAAGCTCTGTCAGAAACCATCAATCATATTAGCCAAGAACTTGATAAAATAAAATTATAATGATATAACATAAACGAAATCGACCGTGCGCCGATTGCGCCTATAGCTCAGGAGGTTAGAGCACCGCTCTTATAAAGCGGGGGTCGATGGTTCAAGTCCATCTAGGCGCACACAGAAGAAGGGGCTCGTAGCTCAGTTGGTTAGAGCGCTACGTTGACATCGTAGAGGTCTGC
>CAYGOK010000018.1:0-15161 GCA_964351585.1 uncultured Gammaproteobacteria bacterium
CTATCTTGT
Source organism: uncultured Gammaproteobacteria bacterium (assembly GCA_964351585.1). Taxonomy (GTDB): domain Bacteria; phylum Patescibacteriota; class Patescibacteriia; order Patescibacteriales; family UBA12465; genus UBA12465. The sequence continues at coordinate 10 of CAYGOK010000018.1, forward strand.
AAAAATCGGAAAATTAACAAATTTAGGTTCAAATAAGTATGATTAAAGAGTACAAATCCTATGGCGGCGAAATGGCCGAATTTTCCCCAATTATTTTAGAAAAAAAACTCCAAGCAGCCAGTTCTAAGTCTGGTTTAGACCAAGCGGCCCTAGCCGTAGTTGTCCGCGAAGCGTTGTTAACCTTGTATGAGGGCATGCCAGAAGACGAGCTAGACAAAGCCTTAATTCAGGCCTCCTCTCAGCACATTAAGGATGACCCGGCCTATGATCGTTTGGCAGCAGGTTTATTATTAGCCACGATTTATCGTGAAGTTCTAGGGGTTGGTCCTGATGATGCTGGTTTTAGGGATGCTTATTCTTCAGTTTGGCGCGCTAATTTACGTTTAGGAATTGAAAGAAGTTGGCTCTCGCCTAATTTGGAAAAATTTGATTGGTTAAGCTTGGAAAAGTTTCTTGACCCTGAGCGGGATTATTTATTTACCTATGCTGGACTAGGAACTCTAGCTCGTCGTTACTTAATGCGTGACGATAAGCAAAGATTGTTAGAGTTACCACAGTATTTTTGGATGCGGGTAGCTATGGGGCTTTCCTGGAATGAAGAGGAGCCTGATAAGTGGGCGACGGAATTTTATGACAGAATGTCGCGCCTGCTTTATGTTTCTGGTGGCTCAACCAATGTTAATGCTGGGGCACTTAATCCGCGCCTAAGCAACTGCTTTATTATGCAGATGGACGATAATATTGATCATATTGGTAAAACCGTTTCCGATGTTTTAAAACTATCTAAAGCTACTGGTGGTATTGGTTTAGCAGTTACTAAGCTTCGTGCTAGCGGCTCGCCCATTGCTACTAATAATACTTTTTCTTCTGGGCCCATTCCTTTTTTACATATTATTGATTCCGCCATCCGCGCGATTTCTCGCGCCGGCAAGAAAATGGGCGCCCTTTGTTTCTATATGGAAAATTGGCATTATGACTTTCAAGAATATGTAGACTTGAAGCAGAATGCTGGTGACGATTATCGCCGTACGAGAACAGCTAATATTGCTGCCTATATTTCAGATGAATTTATGAAGCGGGTTAAGGCCGATGATTACTGGTATTTATTTGACCCCAAAGAAACAGCTGATTTAATTGATTTATACGGCGAGGCCTTTAGTCGCCGCTATCAAGAATATTGTCGCTTAGCTGAAGCTGGGGAAATGAAAATGTTTAAGAAGGTTAAGGCTTCCGATCAGTTCCGTCAGATTATTGTTTCTTTACAGGCCAGCGCCCACCCTTGGATTACTTTCAAAGACGCGATTAATGTTCGAGCTTTAAATAATAATACCGGCACAATTTACGGTTCAAATCTTTGCACAGAAATTACTTTGCCGACCAATAAAGATAATATTGCGGTTTGTAATTTAGCCTCAATTAATTTGGTTAGACATTTAAAACCGAATATTGTTGGCGGCGACGTAAAGCCAGAAATTGATTGGATAGAACTTGAAAAGAGTGTTCGCTTAGCTGTTCGTCAATTAGATAATTTAGTTGATATTAATCAACCACCTGTTCCTGAGGCTTTAAATTTTGATTCTCATAATCGCGCCGTTGGTTTAGGTGTGATGGGCTTAGCTGACTTGTTTGAACATTTTGATTTAGCCTACGACTCTTTAGAAGCTTATGCACTAGTTGATAGTTTAATGGAATTTATTAGCTACCAAGCTATTGATGAGAGTGCTGATTTAGCGCGTGTGCGCGGGTCTTATGATAATTTTAATGGCTCGCTTTGGTCTAAGGGGCACGTGCCGCTTGATACCGTCGCTGTTTTAGAACAGGAGCGTGGGTTTTTAAGTCAGGATAAATCTTTTGTGCTTGATTGGGATAAGTTGCGTGCCAAAGTTAAACAGGGAATGCGCAATTCAACCTTACTTGCGATTGCACCAACAGCTAATATCGGTTTAGTAGCCGGAACTTCAACCGGCATTGACCCGCGTTTTGCGCAGATTTTTAGCCGTAATACTTTAGGCGGTAAGCACATGGAGCTAAATATTAATTTAGTAACGAAGTTGAAGGCGCTTGGTCTTTGGGAGAGAGCCAAGGACGATATTCTTGCCTCTTATGGTGATATTAGTGGCCTTGATTATATTCCCGCTGAAATCAGAAAAGTCTATAAAGATTCTTTCTCAGTTGACCCGCAGGCCTTTGTTGAAGTTTCTTCGCGGGCACAGAAATGGGTTGACCAGGCCATTAGTCGTAATATGTATTTAACAACGCGTGATATTGAGGAGGTAATGGCGGTTTATATTGGCGCTTGGGAGAAGGGCTTAAAGACTACTTATTACTTACACATGAAGCCACGTCATAGCGCCGAGCAGAGTACCGTGTCTGTTAATAAATCAACCGCCATAGGTAAGTCTGGTTTTGGGGCTGCCTTAGCTAGGGCAAAGGTTGAGATTAAGGTTGAAGAGCCAGTCGCTTATAAAGCCTGCCCAGTTGACCCGCAAGAACGTGCGCAATGTGATAGTTGCCAATAATTTACTATTAACAAAATTTTATGATATTAGGAAAACCATTAAACGAAGACATGAACTTGCGCCCGATTAAATATCAATGGGCCTATGATTTATATAATCAAGCCGTTGCTAATACTTGGTTTCCACACGAAATCGCTTTAGGCGAAGATTTAGATGACTGGCGTAAGATGACCGAAGATGAGAAGGGAGCAGTTAGTTTTTTAATGAGCTTCTTTAATCCCGGTGAACTGATTGTTAATCGCACACTCGCGCTTGGTGTTTATCCCTATCTTAAATCTCCAGAGGCGCATCTTTATATCGCTAAACAGATGTGGGAAGAAGCAAATCATTGCGTCGCCTTTGAATATGTTTTAGAAACTTTTCCCCTTGATAAGGAAAAGATATTTTCTCAGCATTTAGAAATACCATCAATTAAAGCCAAAGAAGATTTCATTAGTAAATATTTGAATAAGATGACTGATGTAAGTTTAGATATCGAATCTTTACACGGGAAGCAAGAATTCGTCCGTAATTTGATTGCTTATAATATTGTTATGGAAGGCATCTGGTTCTATTCTGGCTTTATGGTTGCCCTTAGTTTCCGTCAGAAGCAGAAACTCAAAAATTTTGGTTCAATGATTGATTGGGTAGTGCGTGATGAGAGCCTGCACTTAAAGTTTGGTATTAATTTAGTTTTAACTATCTTAGAAGAAAACCCTGAAATTGCGACACCTGAGTTCGCTACTGAAATTCGCCAGCTAATAATTGATGGCGTTAATTTAGAAACTGCTTACAATCGTGATTTATTTCCGCGCGGTATTCTCGGTATTAATGCCGACTATGTTAATCAGTATGTCGAATATGTTGCTGACAGGCGCTTAGAAGAATTAGGCTTTGAAATTCATTTCAAGACGCCCAATCCGGCGCAATGGATGGCGACCGAAATTGATACCCTTGAACTTGTTAATTTCTTTGAGGCTCAGAATACTAAATATGAAGTCGATAATCGGGCTCATAAATAAAAAATACAATAAAAAAAAGGCCGCCTGATTGCTCGGGCGGCTTTTTGGTATACTTATTAAATTCTGTCAATATTTATTTTATTGACTAACCGTATTATACTGAAACTGTAGGAAAAGCCGTTTTAAGCGGTTATTTTTGCTTAGTAATACAATAATATGAGTTTATTCAGTAAACTGTTTCCCGATGCTAATGAAAAGGTGATAAAAGCCATGCAGCCGACTATCGACCGTATCAATAGCTTAGAAAATGAGTATCAAGCCTTAGATGACGCTAGTCTTAAGGAAAAAACGACTGACTTTAAAGCCCGTTTAAACGAAGGCGCTTCTTTAGACAGTCTTTTGCCCGAGTCTTTTGCGGCTATTCGTGAGGCCTCAAGACGTATTTTAGGTCAGAGACATTATGACGTTCAGCTAGTGGGCGGCATCGTTCTTCATCGTGGCCAAATTGCGGAAATGAGAACTGGTGAAGGTAAAACCTTGGTTGCTACCTTACCTTTATATTTAAACGCCCTAGAAGGTAAGGGCGTCCATTTAATTACCGTTAATGATTATCTGGCCCGCGTTGGTGCTGGTTGGATGGCTCCAGTTTATTATGCTCTGGGCCTCTCTACCGGCGTTATCGTTCATGACGCTGCTTATATTTACGACCCAACCTATACGGATGAAAGTCAGTTTGACGCACGTTTACAAAATTTTCGTCGCATTCCACGTCGTGAAGCTTATTATTGCGATATTACTTACGGTACTAACAATGAATTTGGTTTTGATTACTTGCGCGATAATATGGTTTACACGCTTGCGCAAACTGTTCAGCGTCCCCTTAATTATGCCATTGTCGACGAAATCGATTCGATTTTGATTGATGAAGCTCGCACTCCGCTTATTATCAGTGCTCCTGCTGAAGAATCTGGCGATCGTTATGCTAAATTTTCCTTACTCGTCCAAAAGCTAGACGAGAAAGAAGATTATAATGTGGACGAGAAAATGAAGGCAGCTACTTTGACTGAGGTTGGTATTTCTAAAGTCGAGAAGTTACTTGGACTTGGTAATATTTATGTTGAAGGTGGTGTTAAAGAAGTTCATCATTTAGAGCAGGCTTTAAAAGCGCGCGTTTTATTTAAGCGTGACCGTGATTATGTTGTTAAAGATGGTGAAATTATTATTGTTGATGAATTTACTGGCCGCATGATGCCGGGTCGTCGCTATAGCGAAGGCTTGCATCAAGCGATTGAAGCTAAGGAAGGCGTGAAAGTACAGAAAGAATCACAGACTATGGCAACGATTACTTTCCAAAACCTCTTCCGTATGTATACAAAGTTGGCTGGTATGACTGGTACAGCTGCTACTGAAGCCGAAGAATTTTATAAGATTTATAAGCTTGAGACGATTGTTATCCCTACCAACAAGCCAAACGTTAGAAAAGATTTAAATGATTTGATCTATCGCACCGAAGAAGATAAATACAAAGCGGTTATCCGCGAGGTTAAGGAGCGTAGTGAAAAAGGGCAGCCAATTTTAATTGGTACGATTTCAATTGAAAAGAATGAAGTTCTAACTGAGATGATGCATCTTGAAGGTTTGCGCCCTCAAATGTTAAACGCTAAGAACCATCAAAAAGAAGCGGAAATTATCGCTCAGGCTGGTCGCAAGGGAACGATTACATTGGCGACTAATATGGCTGGTCGTGGTGTTGATATTATTTTAGGTGGTAATCCGCCGGTAAAAGAAGAGCAAGAAGAAGTCCGTGCTCTTGGTGGCCTACATGTTATTGGTACTGAGCGCCACGAATCTCGTCGTATTGATAATCAGCTCCGCGGACGTGCGGGGCGTCAAGGTGACCCAGGCTCTTCGCAGTTTTATGTTTCAACAGATGATGACTTGATGCGTATTTTCGGTGGCGACCGGATGAAGGGTTTAATGAAGACTCTCAATGTTCCGGCTGACATGCCGATTGAAAATAAGATGATTTCTAAATCAATTGAAAGTGCACAGAAGAAAGTTGAAGGCAATAACTTTGATATTAGAAAACATTTAGTTGAATATGATGATGTTATCAATAAACACCGCAGCGCGATTTACCGTCGCCGCCGTGAGATTATTGATATTAGCGAAGGTATTTTTGCGGAAGATGCTAGTGTTAAATCTTTAAGTGAAATTATTATCCCAATGGTTAAGGAAGAAGTGACTGGTGTTGTTTCTTTTCATACCGCCTCTGAAAATACTACTGAATGGAATATTCAGGAAATCTTTGAAAATATTAAGACAATCTTTACTGCTGATGATAGTATTAAGGAAAAGCTGACTGAACTAGCCGCGGGCACTAATCTAGTTTTTGCAAAAAGAGAAGCCATGGTTGCTTATTTGGAGCAGGAAATTGATAACCGCTATAAGCTCATGAATGAAAAATTTGTGGCAGCTGGAGTTGATTTTCAAGAAGTAGAGAAGGGAATTCTTATTAGAACAATTGATAATTTTTGGGTTGAACATTTAGAAACAGTCGATTACTTACGACGTGGTATTGGTTTGCGCGGCTATGGTCAGCGTGATCCTTTAGTTGAATACAAGAAAGAAGCCTACCGCATGTATCAAGAATTAACCGGGCTTATTAATCGTAATGTCGCTTTTTCTATCTTTAAAGCCGGTGAAGCTTTTGTATCTTCAATTGAAAGACAAATGGAAGGGGCTGCTTTAAAGGCTTTTGCTGATAAGCCGTTAGGAACTAAATTAGAATTTTCTGGCGCGCAAAAAGAAATGCATAAGCAAGCAGAAGCGCGTAATACTGCTGATTTAGTTCATGAGAAAGTTAAAGATGAGAGTGGTAATACTGTTGGACGCAATGACCCTTGTCCTTGTGGTAGCGGAAAAAAATATAAGAAGTGTCATGGAGCTTAATTTAAACTTTATGAATGAAGAAATTTTTGAAAAAGAAATTTCAATGTGCAAAGAGTTATCTCAAAAAAATGGCGGGAAGTGTAATTGGGGCGAATGTGGTAAATGCGGCGTGATTCCATTGTTGTATAAGCTAGGTAAAGGTGAAGTTGTTGAGAAAGAAGATGAGGTTAGAGAGTTAAAGAAATCAGTGTTGCAATAGTTTGAAGAATTTATTATGAAAATAACCATCTGCGGTAGCATTGCTTTCTTTGAAGATATGCTAATTGTAAAAGATAAATTGGAAGCCTTGGGTCATGAAGTTGATTTACCGCCTACTAAAATTCTAAATTTAGATGGGTCTAGCCTTATTTCTAAAGAAACCAATTTATCTTTTTAATCATTTACCAGAAATGGATTACAGCGAAGAAATAAAAGGCATGCAACCAATAGTTATTAATGGTGATTTAGAGAAGATATGAGCAATTCTCGAAAGATACTAACTCTTTGTATCGTTCAGGAATCAAACCGTATTTTGTTGGGCATGAAAAAGCGTGGTTTTGGTGTTGGACGTTTCAATGGTTTCGGTGGTAAGGTTAATTTGAATGAAACTATTCATGAAGCTGCTCTTAGAGAACTGGAAGAAGAAGCTGGAATAAAGGCGCTGGACCTTGAAGAATATGGAGTTATAAATTTTGAATTCAGAGGTAAAGAAGACATTTTGGAAGTACATATTTTTAAGACAAGTAAATTTAGTGGAGAAATAACCGAGAGCGAAGAGATGTTACCGCAATGGTTTGAGATTAATGAGATTCCGTATAGCGAGATGTGGTCCGATGATATATACTGGTTGCCCTTATTTTTGAAGGGGCAGAAGTTTAAAGGACGCTTTTTGTTTGATGAAGATGATAAAGTCTTAGAGAAGGAATTAGAAAAAATATAAAAATATGGGCATCGAATTTAAAATTGTTGGCCAGATACCACTTGACCAGTTAGAAAGAGGTCGCAAGAAAAAAAATCCAGAACTATATTCATCTCAAGTTAGAAACTATCTCAAATCGTTAGCAGAAAATGTTAATGAGCGTTATGGTAATATTTTGGAAAGTGATGGTCGTATTAAAATTACTGATGAAGACGATGCCAAGTTCATTAAGATTAAAGAAGAGGCCTGGGCGCGCGAAAGTGGTTTAAGTCTTGAAGATTATCGTCGTAAAAAAGAATCATCATCAAACTCTTTAGCTGAGCAGGCAATAACCCTATCGCTCGCTAAGGTACTTGGGTCTCGGTTCTTGTCGGTTAGATCTTCTGCTTGGGATGATTATGAAAATGGCGTAGATAATCTTTTGTTAGACGTTGAGACCGGTAGCGTCGTTTGTGGTTTTGACGAAATAGTTGAAGGCTATGGTCAGGACGGTGGCGCTAAGAAGGAGAAGAAGATTATGGATAAGTTCGCTGCCGGCGGTAGCTTTGTAAAATATGGTATTAAGTCGACAGGAGAAGAGGGCAAAGAAGTGTCAATTTCTAAACAAACAAATTTGCCGACCTTCTTTGTTTCTTTAACTAAAGACGAATTGTCTGATTTACTAGAAAATATTAATAGACCAGAAATTTCTAGTGCCGAAAAAAAGGTAATAGGTGAAATTATTTCTTCGCTCGAATATCAGGTTAAATTGATGAATAGTAAATCTGAATCTATTAAAAATAATCGTTTAGCGGAAAACTTAGGAAGAGCTAATGATTTAATCATGGTCTTAAAAGAGAAGGTTGGTGTTTAATTTAAAATTTTAGAAAAGATAAAATAATCAAATCTATGAAAGACTGTTTCGTTTGGAAAGATGAGTATGTCTTGGGTTTTAAGGAAATTGATGAACAACATCAGTACTTTGTTTCCTTGCTTAATAAGCTTTATCTTTCAATCATGGATATGAAGCCGCAAGAGGAGCTAGCAGTTATTCTGGGGGATCTCGTAGCTTATGCTGAGAAACATTTTCAAACGGAAGAAAAATATTTTGATGAATTTGGCTTTGAAGAGGCAGAGGAGCACAAGGCAAAACATCGGGAATTAAAAGCCAGCGTAGTTGAGTTCAAAGAAAAATTATTACGCCATGAAGCATCTATTGATTTTGAACTCGTTGATTTTTTAGAAAATTGGTTATTAGAACATTTAAGTCAAGTTGATAAGAAATATGTCGCCTGCTTTCAGGAGCACGGCCTGAAATAAAGTAAAATATATGACTAATGCGGAAAGACAACAAGCCGCCGCTAAAATTTTAGAACGGGGCATTATCAAGCATGTTCTGCCGACTGAAAAAGAATTTGCTGAGCGTTTAGCGGGTGAAAAACCGATGCGCTTTTATATTGGTGCTGATCCAACCTCAACTTCTTTACACTTGAGCCATGCCAAGAACTATATGTTGCTTGAGGAATTCCGCCAGCTTGGTCACGAAGTTATTGTTTTAATTGGTGATTTTACTGCTCGAATTGGTGATCCAACCGATAAAACAGCGACTCGAGCACAGTTATCACGTGAAGATGTGGTGATTAATGTTAAGAATTGGTTAGAACAGATTAAGCCGTTAATGGATTTTGATGCTAAGAAAAACCCGCCACGTATTTTATATAATCATGACTGGCTTTCAAAATTAACCATGGAAGATGTGGTTAATCTCGCGGCTAACGTTACCGTTCAGCAAATGCTAGAGCGGGACATGTTTCAAAAGCGTTTAGCTGAGGAGAAGCCAATTCATCTTCATGAATTTTTATATCCACTCATGCAGGGTTATGATAGCGTCGCGATGGATGTTGATGTTGAGCTTTGTGGTACCGATCAAATCTTTAATGCCCTTGTCGGCCGAACTTTGCTTAAGAAATTTAAAAATAAAGAGAAATTTGTCGTGGCGGTTAATTTAATGGAAAATCCAGTTACCGGTGAACTAATGTCTAAGAGTCGCGGTACAGGAATATTTTTAAATTATTCTGCTGTTGATATGTATGGCGCCATTATGGCTCAGCCAGATGAGATGACAAAAATATTTTTGATTAATAATACTCGTATTGGTGTAGAAGAAATTTCTAAAATGATTTCTGAGCTAGGACCACGCGATGCTAAGATGAAAACCGCTTGGGAAATTACCAAGATTTTTCATGGCGAAGAGGCAGCTCAGTCCGCTCAGGAGGATTTTGTAAAAAAATTCCAGAAGAAAGAAGTGCCAGACGAGATGGTTGAAGTTTCTTTGGGAGTTGATAAATTAGATTTATTATCAATTTTGAAAAAATGTCAGCCGGAATCAAGTGTGAGTGATTTGCGTCGCCTGGTTGAGCAGGGGGGCGTTAAATTACGTGGCGAAGAAGTGAAAAAAGATGTTCACGAGCAGATTGAAATTCCAGCTGAGGGCTTAGTGCTTAAAGCAGGTAAGAGAAATTGGTTTATGCTTAAGAGATAAAAGATATACAAATATGGCAGATACGAAAATAAATAATAATCCTATCACCCAGACCGAAGGAGAAGTCCTTTCTTTCTGGGAGAAGTCCTCTACTTTTGAAAAGTCAGTGACGAAAGACGCGTCTCAAGGTGACTATGTCTTTTATGATGGTCCACCATTTGCCACTGGTACGCCACATTACGGACATTTAGTTTCTAGCATAATGAAAGATGTTGTGCCACGCTATTATACAATGAATGGTTATCGGGTTGAGCGCCGTTGGGGATGGGATTGTCATGGTCTGCCGATTGAAAATATTGTTGAAAAAGAATTAGGCACGAAGCAGAAAAAAGATATTGAAGACATGGGTGTTGGTAAATTTAATGAGCTCTGCCGTTCTAAGGTTTTTACTTATGCAGATGAATGGGAAAAAGTAATTTCTCGTCTCGGTCGCTGGGTAGATATGAAAAATCCTTACCGCACTATGGATTTAAATTTCATGGAGTCGATTTGGTGGGTTTTCAAAACGCTTTGGGACAAAGATTTGATTTATAAAGATTACCGTTCAATGCATATTTGCCCGCGCTGCGAAACAACCTTGTCGCAGTCGGAAGTAACTGAAGGATATCGTGACATTAAAGATTTAAGTGTGACTGCTAAGTTTGAATTGAGCGACGAACCAGGAACTTATATTCTCGCTTGGACAACTACTCCTTGGACTTTAATTGGTAACGTTGCTTTAGCAGTGGGCGCTGAGATTGAATATGTAAAAATTATCAGTGATGGTGCCAATTATATTCTAGCTAAAGAAAGATTGGCTGATATTTTTAAAGATAAACAATACGAAATTGTTTCTAGTATTAAGGGTGTAGATTTAGTTGGTCGCGCTTATCGTCCGTTATTTAATTATTACGCGAGCGATGAGAAATTAGAGAATCACGCAAACGGCTGGAAAGTTTATGCGGCTGATTTTGTTACTACTGAAGACGGTACTGGTGTTGTTCATATTGCGCCGGCCTTTGGTGAAGATGATATGAAGCTTGGTCGTGATAATAAGTTGCCATTTATCCAACACGTTGGACTTGATGGCCATTTCGCGCCAGAAGTTAGTGATTTTCCTAATCTCCACGTTAAACCTTTAGGCGATCATACTTCAACTGATATTGAAATTATTAAATATTTAGCAGGCAAGGGATTTTTGTTTCATAAAGAGAAATATGAGCACAGCTATCCCCATTGTTGGCGCTGTGATACGCCCCTCATTAATTACGCAACCTCCTCTTGGTTTGTGAGTGTTACTAAAATTAAAGAGCAGTTGCTTGAGAGTGCTAAAAATATTCACTGGTTTCCTGAGCACATGAAAGAGGGAAGATTCGGTAATTGGCTTGAGGGTGCACGAGATTGGTCAATTTCTCGTCAGCGTTTTTGGGCAAGCGCTATTCCGATTTGGGAATGTAATTGTGGTGAACGTAAGGTTGTTGGCAGTGTTGCTGAGCTCGAAAAATTAAGTGGCGTCAGTGGTGTTTCTGATATTCATAAAGACAAAGTTGATATTATTACTTTCGCTTGTGAAAAATGTCAGGGCGAAATGAAGCGCATTCCTGATGTTTTAGATTGTTGGTTTGAATCTGGTTCAATGCCTTATGCTCAAGTCCATTATCCTTTTGAAAATAAAGAGAAGTTAGAAAATTCTTTTCCGGCGCAGTATATTGCCGAAGGCGTTGATCAGACTCGCGCTTGGTTTTATTATCTCCATGTTATTTCTGGTGGCGTTCGCGCTAGTCATGCTTTTGAAAATGTCATTGCTAACGGTATTGTTTTAGCCGAAGACGGCAAGAAGATGTCCAAGCGTTTACAAAATTATCCAGACCCATCATTAGTTATGGAAAAGCACGGAGCCGATGCTTTGCGCATGCAACTATTATCTTCACCGGTCATGTCGGCCGAGAATCTTAATTTTTCCGAAAAAGGAACAGAAGAATCGTTACGTAAAAATGTAATGCTGCTCATGAATGTTTATAAGTTCTATGAATTATACGCCACCGATAATCCAGTTGTAGCTGTTTCAGAGGAGAAATTAAAACAAGCAGTATTAGCAAGCGAGAATGTTTTGGATAAATGGATACTAGCTAAATTTGATTTACTGTTGGTAAATATTGTTTCTGGCATGACGTCATATAATCTAACTAAGGCAACGCGTCCAGTTACTGAATTTATTGATGAATTCTCAACTTGGTACTTGCGCCGTAGCCGTGATCGCTTTAAATCAGAGGATGAGGCCGATAAAGAGAAGGCGCTTTTAACAACCAAGTTTATTTTACTAGAATTATCAAAAGCGATTGCCCCTTTTATGCCGTTTGTTGCTGAAAATCTATGGCAGAAATTAAGCGCTTATGATTTCAAGAGTGAGGATTTTTCTGTTCATTTAGAGACTTGGCCTCAGGCATTAGGTATTCAGGGCACTGAAGTTTTAGAAAACATGTTGTTAGTGCGCCGCATCGTTGAAGTTGGTTTAGCTAAACGTGACGAAGCAGGTATAAAGATTAGACAGATGCTTAACAAAGCGACTGTTAATGGTAGCGCAGTCTTGGCTGATACTTATCAAAATCTAATTACCGACGAACTTAATATTAAGAGTCTTGAGTTTGTTACTGGTTCAGAAAATTTAGAAGTTGAGCTTGATACTGAAATAACCCCAGAATTAAAAATGGAAGGACTAAAGCGCGAGCTGATTAGATTTATTAATATGTCTCGCAAAGAGGCTGGTTTGAGCTTGGGAGATATGGTAGCTGTTAATATTGTTTCTCAATCGGCAGAAATTTCTGAGACCATTAGTAAGCTGGGAATTGATATATCTAAGGAAACACTTAGTACATCTTTAACTCTAGTTACTAGTCTGCCAGAGACTAATCACGCCAAGGAAATTAAGATTGATGGGGAGAGCGTTGTTATTGGCCTAGACTTGAAAAAATAAGGGTTTTCTGTTATAATTTAGAAAAGTTTTTAAATATAATTAACCAATTAATTAAAATTCTATGACTATCCTGTATGTAATCCTAGGAGTAGTCGCCGTTATCGTGATTGGCGTTATTGCCTTGTATAACGGCCTCATTCGTTTGAAAAATCGCGTTGACGAAGCCTGGAGCGATATCGATGTCCAGCTTAAGCGTCGTTACGATTTAATTCCTAACTTAATAGAAACTGTTAAGGGTTATGCTACTCATGAGCAGGCAACTTTTGAAAAAGTTGTTGCTGCTAGAAATAGCGCCATGTCAGCTCAATCTAAGGGAGATGCTGAGGCTCAGGGTAAAGCGGAAAATATGTTGACCGGAACTTTGAAGACTATTTTTGCTCTTGCCGAAAATTATCCTGATTTGAAAGCTAATCAAAACTTCTTAGAATTACAACGTGAGCTAGCTGATACGGAAAATAAAATCCAAGCTTCTCGTCGTTTCTATAATGGTAATGTTCGCGACTTCAATACTAAGATTGAGGTTTTCCCAAATAGCATCATCGCTGGCTGGCTGAAGTTTACTAGTCGTAAATTCTTTGAAGTAGAAAATGAAGTTGAACGGGAGCCGGTAGCTGTAAAGTTTTAATTAGAAACCTAAGCTCAAATATATGGATTTTATTTATATTGTCGTCGTTGTTGGAATTTTTTTCCTCAGTGGCTTAAAGCAGATTAACCAGTATGAACGTGGCGTCCAGTTTACTATGGGTCGCTATACTGGCATTATGAATCCGGGCTGGCGTTTCCTGTGGCCAATATTTCAAACTTTTAAGAAAGTTGATATGCGCGTCAAAGCAGTTGATGTTCCCGACCAGAAGGCAATTACTCGTGATAATGTTTCGGTAATGGTAAATGCCGTTATTTATTATCGAGTTGAGTTCGCTGAAAAAGCCGTGATAGAAGTTGAGAATTTCTATTATGCCATTTCTCAATATGCGCAAACTACTATGCGAAACATTGTTGGTGAAGTCACCTTAGATGAATTATTATCACAGCGTGATAAGATTGCTGATCGTATTCGTGAGATTGTTGATAAGGAAACTGATGCTTGGGGTTTGAAGGTTAACAATGTTGAACTTAAAGATGTTTCTTTGCCAGAGTCAATGGAAAGAACGATTGCTAAACAAGCAGAAGCGGAAAGAGAGAAGCGCGCCGTTATCATTAATTCTGAGGGTGAATTAGCTGCTTCTGAAAATATTGCTAAAGCTGCTAATATGTTAGCCAGTTCTAATGGTGCTTTACACCTTAGAACTTTACAGGCAATTAACGACATTTCTTCTGATCAATCCAACACCATCGTTTTTATGACGCCGATTGAGGTCTTAAAAGCGTTTGAAGGTTTCGGTAAAAAGCATGAATAATTATGTCTACTCTTTATACACATAGCGATTCTAATAAGCGGAAAACCTGGTTTTTATTGACCGGGTTTTTTGCCTTTGTAATTGCAATTGGCTACGGTTTTAGCTGGGTAATGGATGACCCGACTATTCTTTTTATTGCCGTTTTATTCAGCGTTGTTTCTAGTTTTGTCAGCTATTGGTATAGCGATAAGATTGTTTTAGCGATGAGTAAGGCTAAGGAGGTTAACCGTGATAGCAATCGCGAACTTTATCGTCTCGTAGAAAACCTGTGTATTACAGCTGGCTTGCCGGTGCCAAAAATTTATATTATTGATGACAGTGCGCCTAATGCTTTCGCGACTGGTCGTGATCCAGAGCATGCGGTTGTCGCAGTTACTTCTGGATTGTTGCAGAAACTAGATAAAGCCGAGCTCGAGGGTGTGATTGCTCATGAATTATCCCATATTGGTAATCGCGATATTCTACTTGCGACCCTAGTTACAGTTTTAGTTGGCATGGTTGTGCTCTTAGCTGACTGGTTTACACGCATGGCTTTCTTCGGTAGGCGCGATAGCGAAGGCAAGGGACAGATGCAGGGAATTATTATGATAGTTGCTATTATCCTGGCTATTTTAGCGCCTTTGTTTGCGCAATTAATGCAAATGGCAATTTCGCGTAAGCGTGAATTTGCGGCCGATGCTGATGGAGCGCTTTTAACCCGTTACCCAGAAGGCTTGGCTCGAGCCCTAGAAAAAATTTCGGCTGACTCGGAACCACTTGAAGTTGCTAACCGTGCGACCGCCCATCTGTATATTGCTTCGCCTTTCAAGGCTGGTAGTCGTCGCGCCGGATTATTTGCCCGCGCGTTTTCTACTCATCCTCCAGTTCAAGATAGAGTTAATAAGTTAAGAGGCCTAGCTTAAATTGATTTAAGGTTAGATTTTCGTGATGAAGAAAATTACAAAAACAAAAAAGTTTCCACTTGAGCTTTT
>CAYGOK010000018.1:15261-17791 GCA_964351585.1 uncultured Gammaproteobacteria bacterium
AGAAATTCATTTATCTACTCAGGCTAATTGTACTAATGCCGCGGCTGCTCGATTTTGGTTTGAACAAGGAGTGAGTCGTATTGTTTTGGGTCGGGAAGTTACTCTTGAAGGAATTAAAGAAATTAAGAAAGCTTTGCCCAAGTTAGAGTTAGAATATTTTATTCACGGCGCGATGTGCATGGCCTATTCGGGACGCTGCTTCTTATCAAAATTATTTGTTGACCGTAGCGGTAACCTTGGTGACTGCGCCCAGCCTTGCCGTTGGCAATATGATGTTGAGCGCTATACGCTTAAGGCGCGTGGTCATAAAGAAGAATTAGAATTAGTTGAGGAAAAACATGGCGCATATCTATTAAATTCGCAAGATCTTTGTTTGATTAAACGTTTACCAGAACTTATTAAAGCCGGAATTACGAGTTTTAAAATTGAAGGTCGCGCTAAGAGTGTCTATTATCAAGCCGTAGTTTGCTCGGCTTATCGCCGTGCTTTAGATTTATCAACTAAACGCTTAAGTTCAGCTGAGCTGAATAAGGAGTTAGCGAAGCTTTATCATGAACTGGAAACTAAATTAGTTCACCGTGGTTATACTGAGGGTTTTTTATTTGATAAAAAGGCTGATCAAAATGTTTTAGATTCTCATAATAAAAGTGATTGGGAATTTTGTGGTCAGGTGATTAAAACAGAGAAAGATAAAACTGATAGTTACAAACTTATTTTTAAAGTTCATAATACTGTTAAGGTTGGCGATGAATTAGATATTCTATTGCCAGAGCAAGAAACAATTAAATTTAAATTACGTCATTTGTTTAATGCTAAAACCGAAGAAGAAATTAGCGAGGCGCATGGTGGTGGCGGTGGCGCTGAAGCGTTAATTAATTTACCAAAAGGCAGCCCCTTGGTTCCAGAATTTTCCGTCTTGCGTCGTAAGCTTATCAAGAAGTCATAATTAAATTATATGATTGCTTATCTTAAAGGTAGAATAATTTCTAAACGTAACAGTAGTGTTATTATTGATGTCAAAGACGTTGGCTATCAGGTTACTCTTGGTGAAAATTTATTTAACGAACTTTTACTGGGCACAGAAACTGAGCTTTATACCTATCATCATGTTCGCGAAGAAGCGTCTGATTTGTATGGCTTTAAGTCCGTGCCGGATTTAGAAATATTTGAAATGCTTTTAAGTGTTTCCGGTGTTGGGCCGAAGTCAGCTTTGGGAGTTTTAAGTGTGGCTAGTTATGATGATGTGGTTCAGGCTATCTTGCGTGGCGACCCTAATCTCTTAACTAAGGTCTCTGGCATCGGTAAGAAGACGGCAGAACGGGTTGTCTTGGAGCTTAAAACTAAGATTATGAAGGTTGCCGGTAATAGTAGTGCTAATGGCTTAGAATCCAATTCTTATGGCAGTGATGAAATCGATGCCTTGATGTCTCTGGGCTACTCGCTCAGTGAAGCACGGGCTGCTTTAGGCTCTATTCCGGCTGATTTGGCAGACAGTGGCTCTAGGGTCAAGGCCGCCTTAAAAATGATGAAAAAAAGCTAATTTTTATATATTTTTTTAGCTTTACAAGAAGGACTTTTTTAGGTAGGATAATATTAATATGAAACAATCACAGCTTTTTACAAAAACAGTCAAGGAATTGCCTAAAGATGAGGCAAGTTATAATGCTCAAGCCTTGATTCGGGCCGGTTTTATTGATAAATTGGCCGCCGGCGTCTATTCTTTTTTGCCCTTAGGTTGGCGGGTTATTAATAAAATTCAGAATATTATTCGCGAAGAGATGACGGCGATTGATGGCCAGGAAATCAATATGCCATCTTTAGCGCCGAAAGAGAATTGGCAGGCGACCGGACGCTTTGAAACCTTGGATGTCTTGTTTAAATTAGCTGGTTCGGATGAAAAAGAATACGTTCTTAATCCTACACACGAAGAAGTGGTAACGCCACTGGCAAAAAAATTCATCAACTCTTATCGTGAATTGCCGATGTCTGTTTTTCAAATTCAGAATAAATTTCGTAATGAAAAGAGAGCTAAGTCTGGATTACTTCGTGGTCGTGAATTCTTAATGAAAGATTTATATTCCTTCCATACTAATCAGGAAGACTTGGATTTATATTATGAAAGAGCAATTGTTGCTTATAATAATATTTTTAAGCGTTTTGGTTTAGGTGATAAGACATATCTAACCTTTGCCTCTGGTGGCAGCTTTTCTAAATATTCTCATGAATTTCAAACTTTAACTGAGGCTGGTGAAGATATTATTTATACTTGTGAAGCTTGTAAGATGGCAGTCAATAAGGAAATTATCGATGATCAAGATTCTTGTCCAAAGTGTGGTAATAAGAATTTGCAAGAAACTAAGGCAGTTGAGGCAGGTAATATCTTCAAGCTAGGAACAAAATATTCCGAACCTTTTGATTTGAAGTATCAAGATAAAGATGGTGAAAAGAAAACTGTTATCATGGGTTGCTATGGCTTAGGAATTAGCCGAGCTTTGGGAACAATCGTTGAAGTTTGTCATGATGAGAAGGG
>CAYGOK010000019.1:0-8879 GCA_964351585.1 uncultured Gammaproteobacteria bacterium
GCCCCGGCTAGTTCACTTTTGGAAATAGAAAATTTACGTCTTAAGTTTAATCAGTAGTATGGATTATTTTTTTATTGCTATCTCAGCGTTACTTGGTTTGATTATTGGCAGCTTTTTAAATTGCTTGGTTTGGCGTATTTACAAAGAAGAGAGCATGTTAGGTCGGTCTTATTGCCCTAATTGTTCTAAGCAGATTGCTTGGTATGATAATATTCCACTTTTAAGTTTCATTATTTTGCGTGGTCGTTGTCGGCATTGTCAGGAGCAAATATCCTGGCAATATCCGTTGGTAGAATTTTTTACTGGTCTTTTGTTTGCCTTGTCTTTTCTGGCTGTAGCAAATGAGCCTAATATGCCTTTGCTTTTAGCACGCGATTGGCTGTTAATTATTACTTTTGTGATAGTGTTTGTTTATGACTTTCGTTGGCAACTTGTGCCGATGCTGATAGTCTGGCCAATGATTATTGTGGCAGCTGGTATTAGTATTTTTCTAGGGTTTCCGTGGCAAGAAGTTCTTTTATTCGGCGCAGTTGGTACTTCTTTCTTCTTAATCCAGTATTTTGCCACCGCTAAACGCGGTATCGGTGAGGGCGATATTTGGCTTGGACTCTTAATTGGAGTAGCTTTGCCAGAGGGTGGATTGTTGGCGCTCGCTTTAATTTTATCTTACTTTGTTGGTGCGATTGTAAGTGGAATTTTGCTTCTCGGTCACAGGCGAGGTTGGAAGTCGAAAATAGCACTTGGCCCATTTTTGTCTTTTGGTGCTATTATTACCCTAATTTATGGAAGAGAGATTTTAGCTTGGTATTCTGGGCTATTTTAGAATTGTTAAAATCTTATAAATTTTGTATAATATTAACAGTAAATAATATTGAGAAAATATTGCCGTATTTTTATATATTACGAGCAACTCGCTAATCAGTATGAAGGATAACATTATCGCCGGCTTGGATATCGGATCGACTTCCATCCGCTTAGTAATCGGTCAAAAGATCACGGGCGTAGCCGGAGATGAGCTGCAAATAATTGGAGCGGTATCTGGGCCAACAGCCGGGGTTAACCGTGGAATAGTTAATAGCATCGAAGAGACGACCTCTTCGATTTCTGCTGTTTTAGAAAAGGCTGAAAGATTGGTCGGTGTTCCAATCAGCCGTGTTTGGGTTGGCATTAATGACCCGCATATTAAATGTGAAAGATCTAAAGGCGTTGTCGCTGTTAGTCGCAGTGATGGCGAGATTGGTGATAATGATGTTAACCGAGCAATTGAAGCAGCTCGCGCCTTGGCTGTGCCAGTCAACTACGAAATTTTGCATGTTATTCCGATTAAGTTCAGTGTTGATAATCAAGCTGATGTTAAAGATCCAATTGGCATGAATGGTATTAGGTTAGAAGTAGAAACTTTAATTATCCAAGGACTTAGTACGCAGATTAAAAATCTAACTAAAGCTATATATAGAACTGGCTTAGAAATTGAGGATTTAGTTTTAGCGCCACTGGCTGCTGCTGAAGCAGTTGTTAGCTCTAAACAAAAAGAATTAGGAGTTGCTCTAGTAAATCTCGGCTCTTCAACCACGTCTCTAGCTATTTACGAAGAGAGAAATTTGATTCATACTGCTATCTTGCCGATTGGCGCTGAACATATTACTGCCGATGTTGCTATTGGTTTACGTTGTCCAATTAATTTAGCTGAAAGAATTAAGCGTGAATACGGTAGCGCAAATGCACCTGAGGATAAACATGAAGATGAAATTGATATTTCGGCGCTAGTTAAGGAAGAGGAAGTTAATGATGATATTAGTACAATTTCTAAAAAATACGTTGCCGAGATAATCGGCGCTCGGGTTGAAGAAATCTTTGATAAGGTTGATGGTGAATTTAGAAAGATTGACCGTTCTGGCATGTTGCCAGCAGGCGTTATCTTTGTTGGTGGTGGTTGTGAGCTTGACGGTTTGGTAGAATCTGCTAAAAAGAAGTTGCGCCTACCAGCTGCTATTGGTGTGGCAAAGAATATCAGCGTAGTGATTGATAAGGTTAAGAATCCTGAATTCCTGACAGCCCTAGGTTTAGTAATTTGGGGTAATAATGCTGATAGCGACTCAACTTCCTCTGGGAAGTTGAAGAAGAACTTGAGTGGAGTGTTTGATAAGGCTAAAGGTCTTTTCAACCGCATCATGCCGAAATAAAAAAATAAATTTTATACTATGGCTGAAGTAAAACCAGAAATAGAGACCTTCGCTAAGATCAAAGTGGTCGGCGTTGGTGGCGGCGGTAATTCCGCCCTGAATCGAATGATAGACAGTGGCGTTAAAGGCGTTGGTTTTGTGGCTGTCAATACTGATATTCAGGCTCTACATCACAATAAGGCCGGAGAAAAGATTCACATCGGTAAAGCGGTTACTCGTGGTCTAGGCGCTGGCATGAATCCTGATTTAGGTAAAGCGGCCGCCGAAGAGACGGAAAATGAATTAAAAGAGTGTCTCAAGGGTTGCGATATGGTTTTTGTTACCTGTGGTTTAGGTGGCGGTACCGGTACTGGTGCTTCGCCTATTGTTGCTAAAATTGCCAAAGAGCTAGGAGCCCTCACTGTTGCGGTTGTTACTAAGCCTTTTATGTTTGAAGGTGGGCAGCGTAAAAATGTAGCTGATCGTGGCTTTGCTGAGTTGGCTGATAATGTTGATGCGATTATTACTATTTCTAATGATAAATTGTTACAGGTTATTGATAAGAAAACTTCTTTACTTGAAGCTTTTAAGATTGCTGATGACGTTTTAAGACAGGGAGTGCAAGGTATTGCTGAAATCATTACCGTTCCTGGTGTAATTAATGCCGACTTTGCCGACGTTAAGACTGTCATGTCTAACGCTGGCTCGGCTCTCATGGGCATTGGCGTCGCTTCAGGCGAGAATAAAGCGGTTGAGGCAGCTAAGCAAGCAATTAATTCTAATCTGCTTGATATGTCCATTGACGGGGCAAGAGGCATCGTCTTTACTGTTACTGGTGGCCCAGAATTAAGCATGTCCGAAGTTAATGAAGCTGCTAAGATTATTACTGCGGCCGCCGACGAAGAAGCAAAGATTATTTTTGGCGCCGTGATTGATGAAAAATTAAAGGATCAAATTAAAATTACGGTTGTGGCTACCGGTTTTGATAACCGTAACCAGAATAAAAAGGCAGAAGTAGTAAAGCCAGCTTATACCCCGAACTCTTTTATCGCTGAAAAGGAAACAGAGAAAGAAGATTTAGCGCGTGAAGATAGAAATAAGAATAAGTTCTCTTCAGTTTTTAAGAATTTACCGATTAAGCCAGCTGTGGAAAACCGCAAGGCTGACCAAAGTTTGCCCAATGATGACGATGACGATTTAAGTGTTCCTGCTTTTATTCGTAAGAAGATGGGATAATAAATTCTTTAAGAATTACGTTAAAAGAATTATAATTTAAACTATTGATTTTCTACCACTCCCGTTCGGGAGTGGTTTTTTATTTTTTTAAGCGCTGTGGATAACTATAAAATACTTTATAATTATCTTAAAACTAGCTGAATTGACCCATGTCTAAAGATTTGTTAAAATAAACGTAGACACAATATTTAGTGGTGAGTCAAGATAAGTGTCCACAAAATGTGGTTTTTCCTAGGAATATTAAATAATTATGAAGTGTCCAATCTGTTATTACCCTGATACTAAAGTGGTTGACTCGCGTGTAGCTACTGATGGTTTGTCGATTCGCCGCCGCCGCGAGTGTTTGAAGTGTTCTTTTCGCTTTTCTACTTACGAGGAAATTGAATTATTAGACTTAGTGATAGTAAAAAGAGATGGTCGTCGAGAATCTTATAGTCGCGAGAAGCTAATCAGCGGTTTAAAGAAGTCTTGTGAGAAGCGCCCGATTACTGAAGACCGATTTCGTCGCCTGGTTAACGCTATTGAACGTGATTTGCAGCGTTTGAAGAAAACAGAAATCACTTCCCGTCAGATCGGCCAAGCGGTAATGAAGAATTTGAAGAAATTAGACATGATTGCCTATATCCGCTACGCCTCAGTTTATGAATCTTTCAAGGATGCGCAAGAATTTAGAAAAGAGCTTAATAAACTGATTAGTGAAAAAAATAAATAATTTAAAGAATACCTATGTCCGAGACCATCAGCAAAATCATTAAGAGATCTGGCGATATCGTCGATTTCAATCAAGACAAAATTGTGCGTGCTATTTATAAGGCCGCCGAAGCTGCTGGGATAGATGATAAGCATCTAGCCAAGAAGCTAACTGATCAGGTAGTGATGAGTATTAACAAGAAATTTCACAAGAACAGCATTCCGGCCGTTGAAGAAGTGCAGGATATTGTTGAAGAGGTGTTAATTGAAAACGGACAAGTTAAAACTGCAAAGGCTTACATCCTTTATCGCGACCAACATCGTCAATTAAGAGATATTAGTTCGGCCACCGCTGATGAGAAGTTGATGGAGGATTATCTAGGTAAAGCTGACTGGCGCTTAAAAGAGAATAGCAACATGAGCTTTTCCGTTCAGGGTTTAAATAACTATATTGCCTCGGCTATCTCTGCTCGCTATTGGCTTAATAAATTGTACCCGGAAAATATTCGCAAAGCGCATGTTGATGGTGATATTCATATTCATGATCTTGGCCTACTTGCCCCTTATTGTTGTGGTTGGGATTTGAAAGATATTTTAGTTAGAGGATTTAGAGGAGTTAGTGAGAAGGTTCAGAGCAACCCACCTAAGCACTTTAGAAGCGCGCTGGGTCAGATTATCAATTTCTTCTATACTCTTCAGGGTGAGGCAGCTGGGGCCCAGGCTTTCGCTAATTTTGATACTTACCTTGCCCCATTTATCCGTTATGATGGATTGGATTATAAAGAAGTAAAACAGGGCTTACAGGAATTCATGTTTAACATCAATGTTCCGACTAGAGTTGGTTTCCAGACCCCGTTTACCAACGTAACTCTTGATGTGACCCCATCCCCGATGATTGGTGAAGAGAATGTTATTATTGGCGGCAAAATCATGCCTGAGAAATATAAGGATTTCCAAAAGGAAATGGATATGTTTAACCAGGCCTTTGCCGAAGTAATGCTTGAGGGTGACTCTACTGGACGTGTATTTGGCTTCCCAATTCCAACTTATTGTATTGATAAAGAATTTGATTGGAATCGCGAAAGCTTAAAACCAGCTTGGGAGATGACCGCTAAATATGGTATTCCTTACTTTTCTAACTTTGTAAATTCTGACATGAACCGCGATGATGCGCGTTCTATGTGTTGCCGTTTACGTTTAGATAATCGTGAGCTACGCAAGCGTGGCGGTGGACTTTTTGGCGCTAATCCTATGACTGGTTCCTTGGGTGTTGTCACAATTAATTTAGCAAGATTAGGTTATCTTTCTAAGAGTGCTGATGAGTTTAAGAAAAGATTGTTTGCTTTAATGGAAATAGGCAAGGAGAGCTTAGAAATTAAGCGTAAAGTTATCGATCAGTTTACCGAAGACCGTTTATACCCCTACTCAATGTATTATTTAGAGAGCATAAAGGAAAGATTTGGTTCTTACTGGCGTAATCATTTTTCTACGATTGGTATTAACGGCATGAATGAAGCAGTTCTAAACTTAATGGGTAAGGATATTACTACTCCAGAGGGTCATGCGTTTGCTGCCGATATTCTAGATTTTATGAGAGAAAAGTTAATGGATTTTCAGAATGAAACCAATAATCTTTATAACCTAGAAGCAACCCCAGGCGAAGGAGCAACCTATCGTTTTGCAAAAAAAGATCAAGAAAAATATCCTGGTATTATTTGTGCCAACATGGAAGCAGTTAAGGAGAAGGGTGCAGACCCTTATTACACAAACTCTTCCCACTTACATGTAAATTATACTGATGATATTTTCTCTGCGCTTGATTTACAAGACGATCTTCAGACTAGGTATACTGGCGGCACTGTTTTGCATGGTTACTTGGGAGAAAAATTACCAGACGGCGAAGCAGCCAAAAAACTAGTTAAGAGTATAGTTGAAAATTATCGTTTACCATATTTCACAGTTACTCCAACTTTCTCTATTTGTCCTAAGCACGGTTATTTATCAGGAGAGCATAAGTACTGTCCAAAATGTGACGAGGAAATAGGTTATCACGATACGGTAACGGAAATCAGAGAAGCCAACCAAAACTAAAATTTCCTGGTTTTACCTGTTAATAATTTTAGTTGTAATTTCGAAATATTTAATTTATAATTTATATAGCTATCCTTTGAAACGTTACTTAAACATTTCAAGGAAGCAAATAAGCATATGAGCCCTATTCAGACTCAAAGACAAGAATGCATCGTCTACAGCCGTGTTGTTGGTTGGCTAACACCGGTGAAGAATTATAATCCTGGTAAAGCTTCAGAATATAAGGATCGTAAAACCTTCAAAGTTTGCAACGAGTAATTAACTGAAAAACTTATGATAATCGGTGGTTTAGAGAAATTGTCTTTACTGGACTACCCCGATCATCTCGCTGCTATCGTCTTTACCCAAGGTTGCAACTTCCGTTGCCACTTCTGCTACAACCCAATGCTTGTCCTGCCCCGGAAGGGAGAGGATAAAAAAAATAATAAAAAAGAAAAAGGTTTTCCTCCGCTTTCCACTGAAGACCTTTTTCTTTTTTTGAGGGAAAGACACGGCCGTTTAGATGGCGTGGTTATAACTGGCGGGGAGCCGACGCTCCACGATGACTTGCCAGACTTCATTAAGCAGATTAAAGCAATCGGCTATGATGTTAAGCTGGACACAAATGGCACTAATCCCAAGATGCTCGCTTCTTTACTAGAAGCGGGTTTATTAGACTATATTGCTATGGATTTAAAGGCCCCTATGGAAAAATATGAGGAGACAGTGGGCGTAAAAACTGACTACAATAATCTCAAAAAAAGTGCTAAGATGATAATTAAGAGCGGATTGCCTCATGAGTTTAGAACAACTGTCGTTCCGGGTTTATTAGAGAAAGAAGACTTTAAAAGCATGGGAAAGTTGATTAAGGGAGCAAAAAATTGGTATTTGCAAACATTTAAGTCTGATACGGCTTTAGTTGATATGGAGTATTACGGGCAGAAACCATACACTAAGCAGGAAATGAAAGAGTTTGCTGAAATTGGCAAGGAAGCAGCTGGTGTTTGCAAAGTGAGATCTTAATTTTCAACATATGTTAAACAAAAGCCAAGAAATTAACACCTCTGAACAGATGGAGAGTCCAGCTGAAAGAGATGTGCGCCAATCAGTTTTAGGTAAGACTGAAGAGATGTTAGTCATCATGAAAAATAATGAGATGATGACTAAAGAAATTTTAAAGTCAGTCCGTTTTATTAAAAACTATTATTTTTGGCAGTCAGCCTTTAATTTTCTTAAAGTTTTAGTATTAGCTGGTGTAATTATTTTAGGTATAATTTCTTGGAACACCATTAAAGATTTTATTAGCATGGGAATGAATAGTTATATTGGCACCAGAGTTCCTGGGACGATTGATCCGGGGACTATAAATACGTTTTTTAGATAATCATAAGCTTTATGGCCGACAACATAACCGTTTTCGCCCAAACGAATTATCGCAACGAACTGAAGAAGTTCGGCATCAAGACTGACGACCGCCGCCGCCACATGTATTTGATTGGAAAAACCGGTATGGGTAAGTCGACTGTGTTAGAGAATATGATTGTTGATGATATTAGAGCTGGTTACGGTGTGGCGGTTGTTGACCCTCATGGCGATTTAGCAGAGAAGATTATTGAATATATCCCAACCCATCGCATTAAAGATGTGGTTTATTTTAATCCTTCAGACATTAATCATCCAATTGCTTTTAATGTCGTTGAGCAAGTCGAGTCTCATTTGAGTCATTTAGTTGCCTCTGGTTTAATTGGCGTCTTCCAAAAATTGTGGGCTGATTCTTGGGGCCCTCGTTTGGAATATATTTTACGTAATGCAATTTTAGCAATTTTAGATTTTCCTGGCTCAACCTTACTTGGCGTCGTGCGTATGTTGTCTGATAAAGGCTATCGTAAGCGTGTTACTGCCAACATTAAAGACCCGGTTGTTAAAGCCTTCTGGGAGAAAGAATTTTCTGGCTATGCTGATAAGTTTGCCTCAGAAGCAGTTTCGCCTATTCAA
Organism: uncultured Gammaproteobacteria bacterium; assembly: GCA_964351585.1. Lineage (GTDB taxonomy): Bacteria > Patescibacteriota > Patescibacteriia > Patescibacteriales > UBA12465 > UBA12465. Next base: position 8,154 of record CAYGOK010000019.1, read on the forward strand.
AATAAAGTCGGTCAATTTTTGTCCAGTTCGCTCATGAGAAATATTATTGGTCAGGTTAAATCGGCCATTGATATTCGCGATATTATGGATAATGGTAAGATTTTAATTATGAATCTTTCCAAGGGACGAATTGGTGAAGATAATTCTGCGCTTTTAGGGGCGATGATGATTACTAAAATCCAGTTAGCGGCGATGAGTCGAGTTGATTTGCCAGAAAATGAGCGACGAGATTTCTATTTGTATATTGATGAATTTCAAAACTTTTCGACCGATAGTTTTGCTAATATTTTATCGGAGGCAAGAAAGTATCGTTTGAATTTAATTTTAGCCCATCAATACATTGAGCAGTTGACGGAAAAAGTTAAGCCAGCCGTTTTTGGTAATGTTGGTACGCTGGTTGTATTTCGAGTTGGCGCGGCCGATGCTGAGGAGTTAGTAAAAGAATTTACTCCGACTTTTACCGAAGAAGACATCGTTAATTTGCCTAAGTATGAAATGTATTTAAAACTGATGATTGATGGCATTGCCTCTTCGCCGTTTTCAGCACTTGGCTTACCGCCTCTTCGTGCCGATGAAAAAACTGAAAATACAGATAAGGTAATTGAATATTCACGCGAGAAATATGCGACTCCGCGGGAGTTGGTTGAAGAGCGAATAATGCAGTGGCACGATAGCTATGGTGAGGATGAAAGAAAAAAATCACCAGCTGATTATGCTAATACTTCT
>CAYGOK010000019.1:8979-15576 GCA_964351585.1 uncultured Gammaproteobacteria bacterium
TCGTCCTGCTTACAATCATCAAGCCAGTTCTGGGTATGATGCAGTTTGTTCTGACTGTGGCGTTAATACTAAAACAATTTTTGTTCCTGATGGCGTTCGTCCGGTTTATTGTCGTGATTGCCTGACTAAAAAGAAAGAAGAGAAGCGCATTGAAACTGAAACAAGGAAACAGGCCAAAGAAATTGAACGCAAACGTTTAGTAGAAATGACTGCCGAGGAGACAATGGCCAAAAATTCAGCTCCAGCTTTATCTCTGTCTGATTTAGGAAAGATGGCGCCAGTTGATTTTCGCGGTAGAGAAATAAAAAGTAAACCAGCGCCGCAACCCCGGGCTCGCCAGGAAGAAGTTGTGCAAGATTTGAATCATAATTTAAATCAAACTTTAAACCAGGAGCCTAAGCAGCCACCAGTTACAAAAAGCACTACTGCTCAGGAGCAAAGCCTGGATGAGAATGAAGACATTTTTCTTTAAATACAAAGATTTAAAATATTTTGGAAATTAAAATATGTATTTATTTTTCGATACTGAAACAACCGGATTACCTAAGAATTATCAAGCACCACTTGATGATTTTTCGAATTGGCCACGCATTGTGCAAATTGCTTGGAGCTTATATGATTTCCACGGCAATCATTGGGATAGTCATAGTTTTATTATTAAACCCGATGGTTTTGTAATTTCTGAAGAAGTTGCCAAAATTCATCGCATTACTCAAGAAAGGGCCGAGAAAGAGGGCGTGCCCCTGAAGGAAGCAATAGATAAATTTTTAGAAGATGTCCGTCATTCAACTTATTTAGTCGCTCATAATATTGATTTTGACGAAAAAATTGTGGGAGCGGAGCTAATGCGCCTGAAACTAGATAATCCGATTATGTCCGCTAATAAAATTTGTACGATGAAGCGTACGTCTGATGTTTGTCGTCTGCCTAATGGGCGCGGTGGCTATAAATGGCCTAATTTGACCCAGCTTTATGTTTTTCTTTTTCAGACTGGCTTTCCAGAAGCACATGATGCGGCCTTTGATGTCAAGGCTTGCGCCGATTGCTTTTTTGAGCTAAAAAGAAGAAGCTTAATATAAAAGCTATATGGATCAAAATGATAAGTATTTACGCGTTGGCAAGGCCACTGATTTAAGTGGTCGAGATTATAAGATTTATCGTCTTTTTGAGATGGTTCCCGGGATTTTATCACTTTCTACGCTAGTTCTATTATTAATATTTTCTTATCTTAAGCCAGTTTTTGTGGCTTATTTTATTATCGCCTTTAACGTTTACTGGTTGCTTCTAGTTGTCTATATGGCCATCTTTTTAATTACTTCTTATGCGCAGCTAAAGAAGGGCCTAAGAACTGACTGGAAGGAACGTTGTTTTAATTTAGCAGCTGGTAACTGGGACCAGGAAAAAGCCGCTCCAGATTCTCTAGCGCGCCAACAAATTGCCTGGTCTGATGTTTGGCATTTGATAGTTCTGCCTACTTACAATGAGGGCGTTGATATAATTAGTGAATGTTTGCGAGCTATCGAAAAAGATGGTTTTCCAACTGAGCGCATGATTGTTGCTCTAGCAATTGAAGAAAGAGCGGGGCCAAGTGCTTATGCTAAAGCGGAAATTGTTCGTAAGGAGTTTGGTAATAAATTTGGACGCTTTGCAATTGTATTTCATCCGGACGGCATTGAGGGCGAGCTAAAGGGTAAGGGGGCTAATCAAGCTTGGTGCGTCAAGCAAGTTAAACAAGATATTATTGATAAAGAAGGATTTGATTATACAAAAATACTCGCCAGTGTTTTTGATATTGATACTGTTGTTCGTCCTGGTTATTTTTTTGCCCTTACTCATCGCTTCTTAACAACCACTAAGCCATATCGTACTAGTTATCAGCCTATTCCGGTTTATCATAATAATGTTTGGAACGCACCATTTTTTTCACGCGTTGCCGCCTCATCTAATACTTTCTGGCAAATGATTATGCAAGTGCGCAAAGAAAGTCTGGTAACTTATTCTTCTCATTCAATGACTTTTGTTGCACTGACCGAAATTGGTTTTTGGTCACCGAAAAGCGTGAGTGAGGATTCACGTATTTTTTGGCATTGCTTAATGCACTACAATGGTGATTATCGAGTTGAGCCAATTTATTATGATGTCTCCATGGATGTTACCAGTGATAGTACTTTGCCTAAGTCTGCTTTGAGTTTATATAAACAGCAAAGACGTTGGGCATGGGGTGCGGAAAATATTCCCTATCTACTTTTCAACACGATGAAGCGTTGGAAAAATCCAGGTTTCAAAAAGGGCATGATTGTTGAGCATATTGTAATTCAACTTTATGGTTTTCATGCTTGGGCAACCAATGCTTTAATTATCGGCGTCTTAGGTTGGATGCCTATGCTTTTAGGTGGCGATCGATTTAACGCTACGGTCTTATCGACGAATTTGCCAACGGTGACACAAAACTTAATGAATGTAGCGATGGTCGGTTTAGTTTTATCAGCGGTTATTTCTGCTTTACTATTACCGAAACGCCCGACAAAATATAGTGTCTGGAAAAATATTAAAATGACGGCTGAGTGGTTGTTTGTTCCTGTTGTGATTGTCGTCTTCGGAGCTTTCCCATGTTTAGATGCTCAAATTAGATTAATGCGCGGAAAATATATGGGTTTTTGGGTCACGCCTAAAGCCCGCTAGACTTCTTTTCTTAGTTTTGGCAGCAAGCCAAGGCTGTGTTATAATAAAGAACATGGCAAGACCGCAAATGCAGCCACGCTCTTTTAGCGCTGGCCATTCTGAAAACCAAAAAAGATTTTTTTATCGCCTGGTTACTAGCCAGCGTTTTTTAGCGATAATTGGCTTGTTTTTACTGCTAATAATCGCCATTCCTTTGGCTAAAACCTATAGTCAAAAAAAATTAGTAGAGAAAGAATTAGCGGATTTACAGGCAGGAATTGCGCAATTTGAGCAAGAAAATAGTGAGTTGCAAGAGATGATAAAATATCTAGAATCGGATCAATCTTTAGAATCACAAGCGCGCTTAAATTTGAATTTAAAAAAGCCAGATGAATCAGTGGTGGTGATTGAAAGATTTAAGGATGCTGATAGTCAGCTAAATGGAAACAAGGTGGTTGATCAGGATGGACGTAGCAACTTTAAAAAATGGCAGGAATATTTTTTCGGTACTTAAAAAGACGAGATTAACTCGTCTTTCTAGGTTAAATTGGAGCCGAGAATGGGGTTCGAACCCACGACCTACGGTTTACGATACCGTCGCTCTACCAACTGAGCTATCTCGGCCTATGTTAGCTGTAAATACATTATAATCTTAACAAACTTGGAAAGTCAAACTCAATTATTATATGTTTATTAAAAGAAAATACTTAATATTAGCATTATTATTTTTATTTGGACCCCTGGCTGTGTCAGCAGCAACTTCGGGTCTAGATATTAAAAAGCAGCCCCTAGCTTTTACTAGTGAGCCGACTTTGATAATCTCTGAAAACCATGAAAAGTTTCGCATTCCTTGGGAGTGGGATACATTAACCCCGGCCTACGAATACTCATTTATTAATGGTGGCCTCTATGATCCCAGTCGTCCTTTAGAAATAAAAATTAGTTATCCCAAGAAAAGCGATCGCTTAAAGCAGATTTTTTCCTTTGATTTTTTGTCTGGGGTCTGGCGTCCAGTGGAAACTAAAGATAATCCGGCTGAGCAATATGTATCTATGACAACTGACGCTACCTCTGCGTGGTTGGTTGTTTTAGCGAAGCCAGAAGTAATGACTTCGGGTAAAGCAAGTTGGTATAAGTTTAAAGAAGGCTTGTTTGCTGCCTCCCCAGATTTTCCTAGAGGCACAGTCTTGCGCGTTCATAATGTCGCCAATAAAAAGTTTGTTGATGTTACTATTAATGATTACGGTCCAGATAGGGCAATCCATCCTGACCGCGTAATTGATTTAGATAGAGTGGCCTTTGCAAAAATTGCTTCTCTTGGTGCTGGTATTATTGATGTTAGGATTGAGGTTATTAAGGAAGTACCGACTGCAGCTGCTAAGACCGCTGCACAATTGCAGGCAACGCCTAATGTGACCGCCTCATCGGCAATTGTGATGTTAGAAGATAGCGGTAAAGTACTTTTTAGCAAGAATGATAATCAGATTGCGCCTTTAGCGAGCTTAACAAAATTAGTTGCTATTAAAACTTTTTTAGATACTAAGCCAGATTTATCAAAAGTAGTTACTTATAAAAAACAAGATGAGGACTATAATCATAAGTATTGTAAGCCTTGGGAGTCGGCCCGTTTACGCGTGGTTGAGGGTGAGACTATGACAGTTGAAGATTTGGTTTATAGCACGTTAGTTGGCTCTGCTAATAATGCAATTGAAAGTTTAGTAAGAGTTAGCGGCTTGAAGCGCGATGATTTTATTAACAAGATGAACGAGACGGTAAAATCTTATGGCGCTAAGGCAACTAAATTTGTTGAGCCCAGTGGTTTATCACCAGACAATGTGAGTTCTGTTTATGATTATGCTATAATAACTAAAGAGCTTTTTAAACATCCTTTAATTCAAAAAATTAGTACTACCAAGACTTATTCTTTTACTACTATCAATACTAAAAAGCCGCATAAGCTAACTAATACTAATCAATTACTAAAAAGTGCTAGTTATGCTATCACTGGTTCAAAGACAGGATACTTAGATGAGGCTGGTTATTGTTTAATGACGAGAGTGAAGACGCCGCAAGGCAATATGATTATTGTAAATTTTGGCTCCAAGAGTAAAGCAGATAATTTTTCCGATAACGAACAGTTAATTCGTTACGGCTTGAAAGCGCTCTAAAATATGATTACTATCAAGAATGCCTCCAAGGCTTATAACCGCAAAGCTAAGGTTTTAGACCGAGTTAGTCTTGATATTGAAGCTGGTGAATTTGTTTCTATTGTTGGTCAGTCTGGTGCTGGGAAAACTACATTAGTTAAAATTTTAATCGGTGAAGAGAGATTAGATAAGGGCCAGGTTATTGTTGGCGATTGGGATATTACCAAAATTTCTAAACGCGAAGTGCCCTTTTTGCGCCGTCAAATCGGTGTTATTTTTCAAGATTTTAAATTATTGCCTAAAAAAACATTAGCGGAGAACGTCGCTTTTGCTTTAGAAGTTTCTGGTGGCACCGCGGCTAAAATTAAGCGCATTGTCCCCAGTGTTTTGAAATTAGTTGGTCTAGAAGATAAGCAAGAGCGTTATCCGCATGAAGTTTCTGGCGGCGAAAAACAAAGAGCAGCGATTGCTCGTGCGCTTGTACATCAACCTAAAATTTTATTAGCGGATGAACCAACCGGGAATCTTGATGCCTTAAATACAAATGAGATTATTGAACTTTTGTTACGTATTAATCGTTTCGGTACCACAGTTATTTTGGTGACACACAATAAGGAAGTAGTTAACCGTTTGACTAAGCGCGTAATTACGATGGACCATGGTCAAATTGTTAGCGATCAAGAGAAGGGTAAATATTTGCTTTAAATAATTATTTTTAAACCGATGCTATCTTTATATCGGATAATAAAATTTAGCTTGCAGGATGTCGGTCGTAATGTTTGGCTGTCTATTGCGACAATTACTATTCTCCTATTAGCGCTTTTTTCTATTAATATTTTAATGACTGTTAGTGTGGTTAGTGATAGCGCAGCTAAAGCAGTTCAGGAAAAGGTTGATATCAGTCTTTATTTAAAGGCAGAGGCGCCAGAAAATGAAATCTTAGCTTTGAAGGATAGTATTGCTAGCTCAGAAAGAGTAAAAGAAGTAATTTACATTTCTCGGGATCAGGCTCTGGCCGATTTTCGTGAGAAGTATAAGAATAACCAGGAAATTTTAGCCGCCCTAAAAGAATTGGGACGCAATCCCTTGTCACCTAGTTTAATTATTATCCCCCAGGGTCTAGAAGGGGCAGACATGTTGGTTAATGAGCTAAAAGCCCTTGAAGCGCCGATTATTGAGTCGCGTGATTTTTCTGATAATACTATTGTTTTAGAAAAGATAAATAATATTACTAAGCGAGTTAATGAGGTTGGTCTATTTGTTATTGCTATCTTTATTCTTACTAGCTTACTTGTTGTTTACAATACAGTTAGAGTGGCTATTTATACTCACAGACAGGAAATTGAGATTATGCGCTTAGTAGGAGCCTCTAATGCCTTTGTATACCTGCCCTATGTTGTTTCTGCGCTTATCTATGCAGTTGTGAGTACTATAGTTATAATTTTGCTTTTCTACCCATTTTTATCGATATTGCAGCCTTACCTAGAAGTCTTTTTTATGGGTTATAATGTTAATATTCTGGCCTATTTTATTGATAATTTTGTTTGGATTTTTGGTCTGCAATTTTTGGCAGTACTATTTATCAACACGATTGCCAGCGTATTTGCAGTTAGTCGTTATGCTAAGGTTTAAGGTAATTAACTGATTAGGTTTGACTTTTGGGCTGATTTTTAATAATATCCTCAGGAGAGGATATTTTGGTTTAAAATATATATTCGGGGATCGTCTAACGGTAGGACTCCAGGTTTTGGTCCTGGCTATTGGGGTTCGAATCCCTATCCCCGAGCAT
>CAYGOK010000020.1:0-11767 GCA_964351585.1 uncultured Gammaproteobacteria bacterium
TTTCTATCTAAAACTTTGGGGGTTTATTTTTATTAACTTATCATCACCTTCTTTTGGCGTACCACGACCATCGGTGTTGTTGGTTAAAATATACAAGGCGTTATCTGGTCCGAGGCGCACGTTTCTAATGCGACCAAAATCTTCAAAGAAATGCATTAGCAAATCTCCGCCTCCTTGTTCATTTAATTTAACTTCATAAATTGCTTGACCACGAAGCCCAGCAAAAAATAAACTATTATCCCAATAAGCAACGCCACTGGGTGCCCAGGTATAGCCGTAACCGGAATGTAGAATTGGAGACTCCATGCCATCAGCTTTCTCGTCACCACTAATATCAGGCCAGCCATAATTTTTACCCGCCTCAATTAAATTTACCTCATCTAAAGAAGTTGGACCATGCTCAGTTGCCCATAGTCTTCCCTGATTATCCCAAGTAATTCCCTGTGGGTTGCGATGACCAGAGGAATAAACAGCGGTATTTCTAGGATTACTCTCAGGAATATCGCCCTCGGCATCTAAACGTAAAATTTTTCCGGCCAGAGAACTCTGGTTTTGTGCTAAAGAAGTATCTAAGGCATCACCAGTTGTAACATATAAATAACCATCGGGACCAAAATCAATTCGACCACCATTATGAAAACGATCAACTGGAATACCGGAAAAAATTAACTTATCTTTTGTTAACTCGTCTCCTGTTAAAATGTAGCGTTCAATCCTATTATCTTCCTTGGTCGTAAAATATAAATAGAGATAATTATTTTCAGAAAAATTTGGGTGCAAGGTCATACCCAGTAGGCCACCCTCGCCAGCATGGTTAACGCCTTCAATTTGATAACTTTTGCCAGTTGCGACATTAAAGACCTTCCCCGCTCTTTCAGTTACTAAAATATCACCGTTTGGTAAAAAGACCGACTCCCAGGGAATGTTTAAATTTTCGGCAACGACCTCTAAGGTAAAATCCGACTCCGAGGCGTCTTGATTGTTGATTTTTTCTTCAATGTTTTGCAGGTTAGTCCCGTTATCGGTAAGACCGATTGGTTCCTGAGCTTTAAAAAACCAAGGCATGATGGAATCTTTAAATAAAAATAGACCAGCTATAATCAGGATTAAAATTACGATAATTATTCTGACTAGGTTATGATTTTTCATATACTTATTTATTTATTCGAACCACTCTTTTTTCTTAAACCTTGATAGCGCTGAAATAGTTGGCTTCTCAAATGATTCTTTTCTGTCTATTAAGTTATCTGTAAAATAGCCGACACAACCTTCATGCTGTTTAGTATTTTTCAGGCCACGGAGTTCATCCATCACATCCCCTAATTCGCGACCGCTGTCTTTAACCATATCAACAATCTTGTCCGGCATATATAGACCGCCACCCAGTGAATACCCCCAAGCTCCCTGTTTATCAACAATTGCGACAAAGCCCATTAGAAAAGTGCCTAGCTTAGTATTATCTAGTCCGCCCTCAAGACCAACGCCGTAGTCAGCCCCAACTAATTTCAGGGCGGCTTCGGCTCTATTCTTGGCACCAGCTACTATTTCCTCAAAAGACATTGGCATTTCAGAAACACCTGAGGGCACGGATACGCCAATAATTTCACATTCACCCAGCATCTTAGTGAAAGCCGATTCAACAGCGCCGACCTTAACGGGGTTTTGTGAGCCAACTGCTACTTTTATCATATGGTTAAATTTTATGCCTTTATTGTACCATTTGCTTAGCGGAGTCGCTAGATTATACAGTAACCCCTAAATACGGAATAGCAATTCTTTTTCTAGCTGTTTCTCCTTTGAATAAATCGTCTTTACGATCGGCCGCCAGTTGTCTGTCGCCAATATGCTGTGCCTTATTCATAGCTTCAAAGCTAGAACCCAGAAACAAGGTGTGCTTTCCGTAGCGGCGCGATATACCATCAACACTTCCAAATATCTTAGAAATTTTTTCCGCCATAATAACTTCATTAAATAAATCTGCCTGACGAGATGTGTTCTCCACTAAATCGATTAAAATTATACCCGTGGCTCGAAAAGTCTTCTGAGGCGAATAAACCGAATCAAAATATTTATCAATCATTTTAATTATTTCTATCGGATTATCGGTCGGTCTAATTAATTTAAATTCATAGCCGTGATAACGGAAATCCTGAGTTTTCAAATAGAAAAAAACTTTCTTGGCCGCTAACTGATAGCGGCGTAATTTAATGCAGGCATTTTCTGTATTTTTAGATAGCTGACTAAAAACATGCCCCCTGTCGTTTGAAGGGGGCGTAAAAGTTTTAGTCTTACTGATTGATTGATAGGTATTTTTTTTATTTGAATCAACATTATAAACCATCTGCCCCCGTAGTTCCTGCCAAATTTCCTGATGTGGTTTAGTGACATGGGTCTTAATCCAATCAATATCCTGTTGAGCAAACTGAAGCGCGGTTCTAATACCATATTTATTTAAATAGGCAGTAGTCTGTGGGCCAATGCCCCATACTTTATCAACGCTAAGCTTATCAAGAAAAAGATGAATATCTCGACCGGAAATTATAGTAAGACCAGAGGGCTTTTTCCATTTTGAACCTATTTTAGCGAGCGCTTTAGTTGGGGCCAGCCCAACAGAAAAAGTAAAGCCTAATTCACTATCTAGGGCGGCCTTAATCTTCTGAGCCATCTTCTCATACGACATATTTAATGGTCGCTGCAGTCCGGTTAAATCAGCAAAACATTCATCAATGCTATATTCTTCGACGTCGGGAGTAAAACGTCTGACAATATTAAACATTCGCAAAGAGTAAAGACTGTAGGTTTCATAGTCAGAGGGTAAAAAAACCACATCGGGACAAATCTTCTTAACCTCGCGCAAAGACATCGCCCGTTTCACGCCACGGGCTTTCGCTTCATAAGTTAAAGAGGAGACAATGCCGCGCTCCATACCCGTTACCACTGGTTTCCCTTTTAATTCTGGGTGGCGCGCCACTTCACAGGAGGCAAAGAAACAATCGCCGTCGACATGTAGTACTGCTTGTGGGAAAGAAAATAAATTAAGAGGCATATTAGTATTTCCTTATAACTGCCTTAACCACAGCCGCAATATTTAACTCTTCTTTGGGACGAATAATTGAGAATTTTTTATTAGCTGGTTCTAGATAGATATCTTTACCTTTTTTGCGAAAATATTTTATCGTCCATTGATTATCAATCTGAGCAATGACAATATTTCCATCCATAGGCGTTAAGCTTCTGTCTACTAAAACCATATCACCGGGCATAATACCGGCCTCAATCATTGATTCTCCGCTGACTTTAAGCATATACGTAGCCTCTTTGTTCTTAATCAGATATTCGTCCATGCTCATAGTGTCAGATAATTCCTCTTCAGCAGGTGACGGGAAACCAGCCTCAACCTGGCCAAGAACTCTTAGCTCGCCATAAAGGTTTCTAGGAATCAATTTACCCTTCTCATCCTTACTTAAAAAACCTTCGTCTTTTAATTTATTTACCAACTTAAAAACGGCATTTTTCGATTTAAAACCCAGAAGAGACATAATCTCTGAATAATTAGGCATGCGGCGATTTCTTTGGTAATACCGAGTAATTTGTTTTTTATATTTTTCAATCATAAGTTTAAGCTCACAAGTAATATTATAGTAAACATTTGTTCACCTGTAAATAGAATAACAAAAATACCGTATTCTTAGGAAAAGGTTTAGCTACAATAATTAATTACCTGATAGAACTCTGATTAATTTTTCTAGGATAGGCTTCTCTTGATTCATGTCTTCATCACCAAGCACGGCCGTCTCGCTATTATAATAATCGGAAAAAAGTTGAAACATGGTCGCATAATGAGCATTGGGGGATAAAGGAAGTGATTGTCTTTCCCACTGGCCCAAAGGTATTTCCATCGGATAAGGCATACTTATACCATCTATCTCATTAACCGAATACAAATATTCTGGCACAACATCTAAATACGGAACGGCCCTTTCCTTTCTCATATCTGTTGTCCACTTCTGAATTAAGTTAGCATAGCGAACGAGTGTAATTCCCTTGCGAATACCAGTATTAGAATAATGTGGCTCGTCATTAAAATTTACACTTACCTCATCTGCGCCCGGAACTCCCTCACGATCACGATAGGATGTTTTGAGTATCAGGTTGTTGCCGGTGCCGACTTTTTTAAGTTTCAGTAAAATTAAACCGCCCCGAGTCTGACCATTTTCCGTTCTAGACGGAAACAAAGTATTTACCTTCATTATTTCACCCGTTGCCTCATTAGCCTCCGGCGAGCCATAAACTTTTTCGATAACAAAGTCACTACTATTTAAAGTTAAGGCTAAATCAAAGACTAAAGGCGTGACCATGAGCTCAAATTCATCACTTAATTTTTTGGTAAATTCTTCAGAAGAATGAACTGAATGATAATTGGCTCCAGAAATTTTAGTAACTGCCTCAACTAATTCAGTATTAAAATCTACCCCGATACCAATAAAAGTTGTATAAATTCCATCAGTTGCATTCTTTTTAGTTAAGCCCAAAAGCCCCTCTTCACTTGTTTCACCCTGATTAGGCATGGCATCAGTTAAAAAAATCATGCGATTTTCGTACTCGCTTTTATTTTTCATTAGCTGTTCAGAAAAAAGTTCAGTTCCCATTTTAATACCAGCGGACATTTCTGTGCCACCCTCTTCAGTAATTTCTAAAATATGATTTTTAATGGCTTCTAAATCAGTTTCTCCGACCAAATTTAAAGGCTTGGCTAAATAGGCATCATCATCAAACAAAACTATTCCCAACCTATCTTCAGGCTTAAGTTGATCAAGTAAGGCAATAACTGCTTGAGCAGCGACCTCTAATTTACTTTTATTAGCCTCGGCATCATTATCATTTTCTTCAACATACTGCTCGCGCCCAAAACGATCATAATAATATCTATCAAATGGTGAACCCATAGAACCAGAGATATCTAAAACGATAACTAAATTTAACTTCTTGCGCTCAAAGTCAGATTCTTTAAGTCCAGAATTAAGACCGACTGATAGAAAGTATTCATTCTGGTTAGAGACAGGGTCGCTAGATACTGCCGTAGCGTAACTGGGACAAAATAATTTTCGACAAGCCGACTGCTGACCGGTGTCAAAATAATAATCATAGAACAGACCCTCATAAGTAATATCGCTGGCTAAAGGTAAATAGTCTTCCTCAATATTTTGACGGAAGTTATTGACGTCTTTTGCGCCACCGACTGCAAAGCCTAAGTTTTGAGAAGGCATGGCTGAGCCTACTGAGGCGGAACTAAGCGAGGCTGAATCTAGCCCAAAGCTACTAAAACTCTCAGAAGGCATTGAATTTAAAAATAGGCTCCCCATAGAATCTTCTGAGCGCATCGCCCCCTTATAAACCCAGTCATCTATTAAGGGTCCAGAAAATATTTTAGCTATTCTTTTATCAACTGGATTAACGGCTGTGCCAAACCAACTGTTGTAGGTCTTTTTCAAGGATTGGTAGTTTAGGATTAGTAATAATAGGATTATTAAGGCTAGGCCAATCAATATTAAAATCCGTAATAATTTTTTCTTACTTGTTAATTCTTCCATATAATTTTACGTGTGATTAAGATGTTTTATGTTAACTTAAGATTCTAAAACTTTAATTTTTATTCCGACCACTCCGTTTTCCTTTTCAGCTTCCTCTAAATAATATCCTCTTAATTTCTGTAAAAATAATTCTTTATTATTACTACCAAATGAAGCGATATCACAACTATCTAATAATGAATTAAAGTCTGGGTATTTTAATAAATCAATAACTTTAGCCTCTAAATATTCTTTGGTTTTATTGTTGATAAATTTAATAATATTGCCAATCTCTATCGCCTGTCTTTTAGCATCGTTAAGCCTAACCTCGATTGTTTTGTGACCATCTTTTATCAAAGAAAACGGCTCACTATCAAGATGCATGGTTGGATTGTTGAGGGGTGGCTGGGGTTGATGTTTGTTGTTCATGTGGTAACGATTAATTATCCTGCTCGAACTTCTTTAAAATTTGCAAATAATCAGCTTGTAGCTCAAGGCTAATGTTGGGATGATTGAGTTGGTTAATTTTACCTTCATTGTTTACAATATCAGCTATTTCGTCCATATAAAAACCATTCAAAGTAGCTATAAACAAATATGAAGGATTCCAAGATTGACTCATACGAGTAGCGGCCCTAAGTGTATATTCGGCATTTAATGATCTTTGATACTTTACTTCTACCAATTTAACGAGTCTTGTGGACCTATCTATTACTGCAAAATCCGGCGCAGTTCTAAGAGTTTCTATCATCGGATTATTTTCCTTAACTCCCTGCTGAATCATTTCCGGAATTACTTTTTCATAACCAAACTCTAGAACCGTAAAATTACCCGACTCTCTAAACATTTGCGCAAATATTGTTTCAGCTATTTTTCCTTTAACTAGCTTTCTTGTAAAATCTACATTGCTCATATTTAAATAATTTTGAATAACTTTTTTATTGTTTATATAACTTTAGAGATACTTATTACCAGTATATTAATTATATCACTTTGACAGTATAAGGCCATAATTAAACAAAAAACTGCTAATCAAGCAGTTTGTGAAGGACGAAGACAGAAAAAAACGCAAATATCCTTATCCCTTAAGCCCTATCTCCATTGCCTGAACTGAAACATCAAATATATCGGCAATATCTCCAGCAATAACACCAGTCAAGTCAATATCATCAATATTTTCAAGACTGGTCCCTACTAATTTCTGGCGCGCAATGGATAAATATTTATCTTTATAAGGCTTTAGTAAGTCTCGCGGAATTAACAGATAACCAGCAAATTTATTAGCCTGCGCTTCCAAAAAATTATATTGCTCCTGTGGACATTCGCTATAAAAACGATAATAGTCTTCAATTGTGTTAATTTCCAGAGACTCAAAAATGTCTTTATGTAAAACAAAATGACCCAGTTCATGTGCTAAAGAAAATCTTATTCGTCGATAGTACCTATCGCTCATATACCTATCATTATCTACATACACATTTTTCCAATCAGAACTAATAAACGAATCAATATCTCCCCTATCCTGAAGTCCGGGAGACGGAATTATAGAAATCTTGAGCCCAATTTCTAAAATATTTTCTATATTTACAGGAATTTTATTACCCCAAAACTTAGCCCTTATTTTGTCGGCAGCTTCCATGATTTGTTGATTGGATAGGGGCTTAATTTTAAGTTTGGAGTAATCCATGTTTAAGAATTTTTAATTAAATTAACTAAACGGTCTATCTCCTCCTTTGTTGGCTTCTTATTTCGCACTGTTCTAAAGAATGCTGGCATAAGCTCTAACATTTCTGCTTTATTTAGAATATCATCCGGAATAATACCTTGGGCGATGTGGGCGTTGTCCATAAATGCCTGCACATCCTCTTTATTAACCTTAAGTTCTTTTGCCCAAATTTTTAAAGTTTTTTCTTCTGATGGAGGAGAAATTAATCCTCTTTCAATTTTACTCCAATTACTCGGATCATAACCAACCAACTTACAAATATCGCGAATACTTAAATTGTTTTCAGTGCGTAACTCGTTAAGCATCGCGCCGAATTTTTTTAAGTTTCTAGCCATACGATTTTTTTGTTTATTTTTTTAATAACTTCTTTGTGGTAATATTATACCACACTTTTTAAAAAATACAAGCGGTTAACCTAAATATACCAAAAAATCAGCCAATAATAGCTGATTTCTTGTTATGCTCCGGGTCGGATTCGAATTGGATAACGAGTAGTTAAAAATATTGTTTAATAGTAGTTAAATTTTGCTATCATTAAACATTTTTTTACACTTTTATAAGTTACCAATTTTAGTCCGAAATTATCACATTTTATCACTTTTACGACACAATAGCGTCACAACTTTTTAGACGTATAGCTATACAGGGGAAAGTGGTAAACATTTAATTATTATTGACGAATATACATAATAATGATAATATCGTTTGTTATAAAAAATTATGTTTATTTCCCTGCTTTTTATTTTATTTATCTTTTTTATTGCTGTTGCAATTAAAAGCGCTTCATCTAATAAAGAACAATTTTATAATGATGACTCTATTGATAAATCTTTTACCGAAGATCAGGATTATTATTCATCAACACCGGAATATGAAATTTCTCAACCAGACAATCTGTGCCAAAACGGACGCTGTGCAAAAACATATATTGACGAAAATGGTTATCGTCGTTTTATAGATAGCGATAAGCAAGTGAGTCGTTGGGTTGCAGAAAAATTTGTCGTCCGCAGAAAACTTTATTGCGAAGAAGTTGTTCATCATATTGATGGAAATAAATTAAATAACAGACCAAATAATTTAATGGTTTTTATGAATCAAGAGGCACACCTCAGACACCATCAAAATAACTATAGATACAGCGGAGACTGGCATTCATTTATACCTGAGTACTAAAAAGTCTCTCGTTATTACAAAAAAATAGTCAGATGCTATAATTTCTTTATAATCAACTATATGGAAAATAAAATAGTAGAAATAAAATACAGATCGTATTACGGAAAAAAATATATCCTATCAAGAGCTGAGACGGAATTCTATGAAGTGTTAAAAGAAGTTATTGGGGGAAAAAATATCATATTCTGTAAAGTTCGCATGGAAGACCTAATAGGCGCTAAAGATAATAAATACAAAGAAGCAAATAGAAACCGAATAAAAAGTAGACATGCTGATTTTGCCATATTTAACAAAGAAACTTTAACCATCCGATTGGTTGTCGAGCTAGACGGAAATAGTCACGACAACAATAAGTCTCAGAAAATAGATAATTTTAAAAATGAAGCTTACGGAAGTGCTGGTATAAAAATAGCGAGGATAAAACAAAAACCATACTACAACCGAGAGGAATTAGCAGCACAAATAAAAGAAGCTTATAAAAAGGAGTATAAAATTATTTACCATAAAAACAACGACAACATAGATGATCTTTTTGATTGGATAATAAATAAGATCATAGAATCAATAAAAAAACTTTTTAAATAAATTGGTAATAATCGCGACTAAAATAAAAAAACGACCATTTTACGGTTGTTTTTTTATTATAAATATTTAAAGAATATTGTTGAAGATGCTCTATTAATTCGATAAAAATGAGCTCAAAATTTTATCTTAGATAAAAGAAAAAACGAGGCTTTAACCTCGCCTAATCTACGTTGGCTCGCCTGGAGGGATAGTTTTCGGACTTGGGTGGCTAATAATAAATAAGATTTAGAATCCAGTGTTATCCAAATATATACAAAAGAACCCCATCTTTTTAAGACGAGGTTCTTTTTTTATGATTAGAGAGCCTAGTAATTATTCAATTCGCTAGCTTCAACAGTTAAAGTTTTACCTTGATGAGTTCGAAGTTCCGCCAAGGTTCTAATCTGAACTTTCTTGCCATCTTTAATGACATAAATTTTCATATCACCATTAGCTTTAAGTAAAGTACCGTCAGCATACTTTTTAACTCCGAGAACAGCAGCTTGAGAGAACGAAGTAATAACATCGTCGCTAACCTTTAAGATTGGACCAGAATATTTAGCTAATTCTTTTAAGTTAGGGATATGAACTAAAGCATTACCTTTAACAACATAAATCTTGTTGTTAGCTCCCTTTAATAAGACACCGTCAGCATATTTACTTATGCCTAAGACAGCAGCTTGAGAGAACGAAGTAATAACATCGTCGCTAACCTTTAAGATTGGACCAGAATATTTAGCTAATTCTTTTAAGTTAGGGATATGAACTAAAGCATTACCTTTAACAACATAAATCTTGTTGTTAGCTCCCTTTAATAAGACACCGTCAGCATACTTCTTTTCACCTAAAACTTGTTTAACTGGTTCAGTAATTGGAGTGACTACTGGGGTCACTTCAGGAGTTGTAACAACTGGTTCAATAACTTCAGCGACATAAGTTCTGGATTTAGCTAATTGTTGACTAACAGTTAGAGAACAATAGCTTGGAGATTGGGAAGTTATATCACGATACTGGAAGCCGTTAATAGCGTTTCCCCAGTCACCGTAAGAAACATCAGAACAATAAGAAACGTAAGAACCGCCACCGCCTCCACCATATGAAACTACAGGGTTAGTGGTTTGAGTATAAGTCGCAAAAGTGGTGAAATGCTTAGTCCAGATTACTAAATTAGTACCTGAATTAACTTTACAATCACCGTCGGTACCTAAATTGGCATTAGCCCAAGTTTGAGAATCTTCAGTACAAGCAGTTGTTATTTCCGTAAAGCCTTCGCCGTTTCTTGTATAGCCTACTCTTTTATTGGCTTGCCCTGGCATAGTTATTTTTACAGCATTACTAAATGATAATTTAGCACCGCTGAAGCCAACTTCAATAGCCGAGCTTAATGTTTTAGTTTCGCCAGAAGTTGCTGGTAAATCAATGGTAGTGACTCTAGGAGCGTTCATAATGCCATTCCAGGTTGTGCTAGCACTTGTAACGATTGTTAAAGCTGGGATAGCAATATCAGCTAATTCAGTATTAATAGTTGTTTGTGGTATTACCCCAGTTCCCCCAGTAATTAAGGTTCCGTAATTAATAGTGGCGTTATCTGTTCCTGCGGCGATGTTAATAGTTAATGGTTGAGTCGAAGATGAAATAACTACTTCTGGAGTCGAGGAGCTGATTGCAACGTTCCCGTCATCGGAAGGAACAGTCTGATCCGTGTCAACGATATTTGTAACAGTAACAGTTGAAGTAGAAACATTTCCTGCTTCATCGGTTGCTACAAAGTCGAATGAACCGTTATTGGTAAAGGTGTGATTGATATCATTCAATGTACCTTCATTTGTTAAAGCAGCTACAGTTAAAGTTTTGGCCGGGGTTGTGCTGTCATAATTAGAGATTGCAATTACGGGAGCAACTTTATCAATGTTTGAAATTGTAACTGTTTGTGTTGTTACATTTCCTGCTTCATCGGTTGCTATGAAGTCAAACGAACCGTTGGCTGTGAATAGATGAGAATCAGCATTTAATGTTCCTTTATCTGTTACGGCAGTAACTGTGATATTTTGATTAGTTGGAGTTGTCATATAAGGAGCAACGGTAATTACGGGGATAGCTTTATCAATATTTGAAACAGTCGCAACTACTGAACCAGCATTACCTGCTAAGTCAGTGAAGCTGAAAGTATAAGTTCCATTTTCTATGAAAGTATGAGTAAGGCCACCAACTACTGTTTCGCTTGGAGTGATTGTAGCAACTACAGATCCATTTGTTGGAGTTGTTACATCGTAAGCGACAGTGGCTGACGGAGCTTGTGAATCCCCAGTAATTGTAAATTTCTGATTTTCACTTTGAGCAACTTTGTTTTTAACAGCATCAGTAATGTTTAATCCCCAAGCATCTACAACATAATATGTATCATTTTGATTAACTAATGATCCAGTATAAGTAATAGTTAATGTTTTGTTGTCAGGAGATAAAACTGCGTTGGTAATTGTTCCGTGTGTAGCTGGCGCAGGTGTTCCTTTGACATGATCTAAATACTCATTAAAGTTGTAAATATGAAGACTAGAAGCATAACCTGTTGTTGCATCAGGTGTAATTACTTCTGTTTTGTCTGAATTCATTAATTGAACTGCTTCATCGAAAGTATAAACGATTGTTCCAGGAGTAGAAGCAACAACTGAAGTTACTGACGGAGCTTGTGAATCCCCAGTAATTGTAAATTTCTGATTTTCACTTTGAGCAACTT
>CAYGOK010000021.1:0-11087 GCA_964351585.1 uncultured Gammaproteobacteria bacterium
GGTCTGCAGTTCGAGTCTGCACGGGCCCACCAATAAAAATCACCCCTGGTGGTGATTTTTTGTTATTTACATTTTATTTAAAAATTGGTAAATTAGATAGTAGAAAAATAATAATTATATGTTGTTTGGCAAAAAAAATAAAAGCATCATCCATGAGGATGAACCAACAATTAGTGCTTGGTTAGAAAACGAGCAAACCGCCGAAGAGGGCCAACTAGCGATTGATGTTTTTCATGATGAAGAAAAAATTGTTATCAAATCAACAATTGCTGGTGCTTTATCGGAAAATATCAAAATATCCCTTCATAACGACATGTTAACCATTAAGGGAAAGCGCGAGTTGGTTGAAAACATACCTTTAGAAAACTACTTATTTAGGGAGTGTTATTGGGGCCCCTTTTCTCGTTCAATTATTTTGCCTGCCGAGGTAGACTCTAAAAAAGTAGAAGCAGAAATAGAAAATGGTGTTTTAACGGTAACTCTAAAAAAATCCTTACCTGAAAAAATAGAAATTAAGACAAAAGATTGATTCTCTTGATAATATATGAATAAGAAGCAGAAAATAGCTATAATCTCCATCTCATCAACAGTGGTGGCGCTGTTAGCTGTTTTTTTTATACTATATATAGCCTGGGCCAACACCCATCAGGGACGCGTTGCTGATGGCGTCTTTTTAGGGGAAGTTGATTTAAGCGGACAGACAAAGAGCGAAGCCTTGGAAACAATTTCTTTAGCTGAGGCTGAATTTAAGTTGCGCGGTATCGAGTTCAGGTCTGGAGAAAAGTCCGTTTTTTTTCCTCTAAAGGCCGAATCTCTAAGCCCTGACATTCCTGAGTCTAGCTTATTTTATGCTGACTCCGTTTCTTATGACAAAGAGAGAACGGTAGATGGCTTAATTGCTGAAGACTGGTCAGATTTTACTACCTATCTTATTAATAAAGTATCGGGTGGTAAAAATAAAAACGTAGTTCTTTTTATAAACTACTCTCCTGAGATTTTAGAAAAATGGCTTGGCGAATCTTTTAGTGAGTTAATTATCCCTCCTGAGCCCGCTTATTTCTCTTTGAATGAAAAAACCGAAGAACTATTAAATAACCCAGAAAAAATTGGCAAGGAAATTGATTTTTCTGAAGCAGTTAAAGACTTTAAAAATCGTTTAGAGAATATTGATTCAAGTGCTGTTGTTATTAAAACTAAATCAAAATATCCAGAAGTTAAACAAGCAGACTTAGAGCCGCTTCGCAATCAAGTTCAGGATATTTTAAATATTGGCGCCTTCTCGGTGATGTTTGATGATTATTCGTCAGGCAAAAAAGAGACCTTGTCTTTTAAAATATCCAGTCCAAATATTATTACCTGGATAACTCCAGCTAAAACATCTGGTGGTATTGATTTGTCTGTAAACCAAGCCAAAGTTCATACCTATTTAGAAGAGGTTGTTGCTCCAAAAGTAAACCAGGCCGTTGTTCTGCCAAGATTTGAAATTAATAACGATGGCAAGGTTTCTAGTTGGCGAACTGGGGAAAATGGTCGTGAAGTAGACTTAACGCTTAGCGCTAATAATATTGTTACTTCCTTATCGTCTTTACAGGCCTCAACTACTCTTGCTATTAAAGAATTGCGCGTAGATGACTTAGAGATAGAAAATAATTTCAAAATTAGAGAAATCATCGGCACAGGACATTCAAATTTTGCTGGTTCCCCAGTTAACCGTCGTCACAATATTAAAGTTGGCGCTGAGGCGGTTCACGGTCTACTAATAGAACCTGACCAGGAATTTTCTTTAGTAGCGGCCCTAGGTGAAATTGACGCTGCTTCGGGATATTTGCCCGAGCTAGTAATCAAAGGAAATAAGACCATACCTGAGTATGGGGGCGGTCTTTGTCAGGTGGCCACTACTTTATTTCGCTCCGCACTATCATCTGGCTTACCAATCACTCAAAGAAGAAATCATTCTTACCGAGTTAGTTATTATGAGCCAGCCGGAACAGACGCGTCAGTTTATGATCCTTGGCCAGATATTAGATTTTTAAATGACACCAATAACTATGTCTTAGTACAGTCTAGAATTGAGGGCAACGATATTTATTTCGATTTTTGGGGAACAAAGGATGGACGAGAGGCAACTACCACTACTCCAGTTATTTACAATATTGTTAAACCACCGGCTACTAAAATAATTGAAACTGATGATTTAGCACCAGGGGAAAGAAAGTGTACTGAAAGAGCTCATAATGGTGCCGATGCTTACTTTGATTATATTGTTACTTACCCAGAGGGTGCCACCACAACCCCTCGCCAAGAGGTCCGTTTTCGCTCTCATTATGTGCCCTGGCAAGAAGTTTGTTTAGTGGGAAAGGCTCTGTCCGCAGAAACCCCTATAACAGAAGGTGAGTCTAAAATAGATGAAGGCACCTCCAGTACACCAATAAATTAAACGCTTCTTATATAAAAAACAACCAGCTCGCTGGTTGTTTTTTTATTCTCAACTCTTGTTATTTATTTATTTACAACCTCGCCCTCAATTACTTCTGTAGTATTTTTATTATCCTTAAAGGTTACGAGTTGTTGAACGGCTGTTAATAGTGTGATTACAAACCAATATAGGGTTAGTCCTCCCGGCAAAGACAATCCAATAAACACAGTCATCACTGGCATAATATAAAGCATTTGCTTGTTCATAATCGCCATCATGTTTTCGTCCTTAGATCCATCTGTTTTAACAGGTGGGCGCTTAGTGCTCATCATTTTTGCTTGCCAAAACTGAGCAGCGCCAGCTAAAAATGCTAGGTAAATATTTTTTTCCGCTAAATCAACAACACCGAAAGAAACAGTATTAATAAACTCTGGGCGTGCAATAAAAGAGTAGACTAGCTCGAGGTTATTTTGAATACCAGCGCTAAAAACGCGATAAACTGCCCACAAGAAAGGGAGTTGAATTAACAGAGGAAGGCAGGAAGAAAAAGGATTAACCTTATTTTCCTTGTACAGCGCCATGATTGCCTGACTAGAGCCAACTTTATCGTTGGTATATTTTTTCTTAATTTCATCAATTTTAGGCTGTAAATCTTGTAGTGCCTTTTGAGATTTAATTGCTTTACCGCCCAGGGGCCAAAAAATCAACTTAATAATAACAGTCATTAAAACAATCGCTACTCCAAAATCGTTAAAAGGAATGATGTTATATAAGAAAATTAGTAGATTTAAAATTGGTTGAAAAAAGAGGGTTGTAAAAATGTTTCCCATATTTAATATTTTAATAGTTTATTCTTATTTAACCGGATCGTAACCACCTTTATTCCAAGGGTTACATCGAACAACGCGCCAAGTTGTTAACAACCCACCCTTAATAACTCCATGTTTTTCTATTGCTTCTTTGCCATATTGTGAACAGGTGGGGACAAATCGACAAAAACCGTGAGGGTAAAATACTTTTAGGGGGCTGTGGTCAAACGAAAGCGTTTTTTGATAAAAAACTATAAGCATTACCACTACTTTTTTTGGAATATCAAAAAAATATTTCATGACTTTTAGGCTTTATTTTTGTCTATTTGCCCGGCTTTAGTTAATAAATTATTTATTATTAGCCTAATTTCTCTAGGTTTAAGTTTGTTTGTTTCTGGGTGGACAATAAAGACAAAGTCTTGTCCAGTGGTGGCTTGATTTAAGAAGTTTTTTATTTCTTCCCTTATGCTCCGTCTTATTCTGTTTCTTTCAACAGCTTTTTTGCTTACTTTAGCACTTATTATAATACCAAAGCGGTTGTGCGTTAAGTTGTTAATAACTAGTTTAAGTCCAACTACTTTTCCATAAAAAGACTGCCCGGCTTTAAAGGCCCGGTCAAAATCTTTCTTGTTGGTTATTCTGTTTTGTTTCTTCAGCATTTATACGCCTGAGCTGATTATTTAGACAGCGTTTCTCTGCCTTTATCGCGCCGTCTCTTTAAAACGTCACGTCCGCTCTTGGTTTCCATTCTATTAAGGAATCCGTGCTTTTTCTTGGCTCTCACCTTGTTCGGCTGATAGGTTCTTTTTGGCATATCTTCTAATTATTTAGTGGTTTTAATACAATAACATTTTTATTTTATAGAGTCAATCTTGACTAAAATAACACCAGACTCACTTGTTATTAACACCTTTTGAACAACTACCTGGCTTGTGGAAAACTACCTTATTTAATATAATAGGAATTAGCATCCTCTCAAAAAGAGCGCAAATAATAATGGTAAACTTCTTAGCTTATGAATAACGAACAAGTCTGGCAGGCCGTTCTTGGTGAAATAGAAATTAATTTATCGAGGGCTAATTTTGTAACTTGGTTTAAAGACACTTTCATCTCTTCCTTCGAGGATGGGCGGGGTGTTATTTGTGTTCCTAATGCTTTTGTTAAAAAATGGTTAGAAGAAAAGTATCATAAAAATATATTAAGCGCTTTACAAAGTGTAACTAAACAAGAAATTAAAGAAATTATTTATAAGATAGAGTTAAAAAAGAATTTTTCATCATTTCAAATTGGAACACCGGAAAAAGATGTTACGAAAAATAACAACGAAGAATCAACCGCCGAAAAATTTGCCCAAAAACCAAGCAATTCAAACAACTCATCAGTATCAACGATAGTTAATTCTAATCGTTTTGGTCTTAACCCTAAATATGTTTTTGAGAATTTCGTTGTTGGTAAAGGTAACGAGCTAGCTCACGCTGCCTGCTTAGCAATTGTTAATAATTTAGGTAAGTCATATAATCCTCTATTTATTTACGGTGGTGTTGGTTTAGGAAAGACTCATTTAATGCAGGCAATTGGTAATGAGGTGGCTAAAAGAACTGACAAAATTCTTTACACCACTAGTGAAAAGTTTACCAACAATTATATTCAAGCGGTTACTAGTGGTAAGGCTAAGGAGTTTAAAAATCTTTACCGAAATGTTGATTTATTATTAATAGATGATATTCAGTTTATGGGCGGAAAGGACGGAACTCAAGAGGAGTTTTTTCACACATTTAACGAACTACAACAAAACGATAAACAAATTGTTTTAACTTCGGATCGACCACCAAAATCAATACCGGCCATCGAAAAGCGTTTAATTTCTCGCTTTGAGTCAGGAATGGTGGCAGATGTTGGTAAGCCAGACATTGAAACTAAGGTGGTTATCTTAGAAAAGAAGTCCCAAGATCGTGGTCTTATCCTAGATAAGGACATCCTTATATATATAGCCGAACATGTTCAAAATAATATCAGAGAATTAGAGGGTGCCTTAAATAAGGTTATTGCTTTCCATCAATTAAAGGGGATGGAGCCAAACATTAGAAGTGTTAAAGAGGTTCTGGGTGATTATATGTCTAGTATAAAAGCTAGATCTATGTCGCCTCGTGATATTATTGAAATTGTTGGCCGATTTTTTAATATAAGTAGTAAAGACTTAATCGGAACTAGCCGTAAAAAAGAATTGGTTTGGCCAAGACAAATTGCTATTTACCTTATTCGCGAAGAATTAGGCTCTTCTTATCCCTCTATTGGTCATGAGTTAGGGGGCAGGGATCACACCACCGCCATGCATGCCTATAATAAAATTTGTCACGAAATCAAAGATTTGGAAAATACTAAAGTCAGGCAAGAGATAGAATCAATCAGACAACTCTTCAACCAACCGTACTAACCTGTGGACTAGTCTGTGAATATCCTGTTCTCAGTACCTTAATTATTTTTAACAACCTGTTAACAGTTTAGCCTCTGGTTAAAGTTCTTAACAAGTTTTTAAAAATAAATCACATTTACCTCATAAGGATATTAACAGTTAAATCTTAAAAAATCCCAAATAATTAATCAGATAATCAAAAAAGTAAAAGTTATCCACTCCCTTATTATTATTATTATATTAATATATTAAATTAATAATATAATATAGGGGACCCTATAAAAGACAAAAATATGAGATTCATAAGTCTACAAGAAAATCTAAAAAGAGGATTAGGGATAGTGGGGCACGCAACCTCTAAAAACATTAACCTTCCAATTCTAAATAATATTTTAATTAAAACACAAGATGGTAACATCGAGCTTGTAAGCACTAACCTAGAGATCGGTGTTAGGCACACCCTTAGAGGAAAGATTGAGTCCGAAGGAGAATTTACAGTTGACTCTAAATTAATATCTGAGTATGTTAACTTGTTAACATCTGGGGATAAGGTTGAGGTTGAAGAAGTTAGTGGGGAATTAAAGGTTGAGGCGGGAAATTTTAAAACTAAAATAAAAGGTGAAGAGGCAAAAGACTTTCCCCTAATTCCCACCATATTAGAAGATAGATCATATACTTGTGAGATTAGTAATTTAAAAAAATCATTATCAAGTGTTGTTTTTGCGGTTTCAAATAGTGAAAATAGAATGGAGCTAACTGGTGTTCTCTTTTCGTTTTCAGAAAATAAACTAAGTTTAGCGGCAACGGATAGTTATCGTTTAGCGGAAAAGATTATGGATATTGAGGGTGGTGAGACCGGGGAGGAAGTTAGGGCCATTGTTCCAGCTAAAACAATTCAAGAATTATTAAGAATTCTTAACAGCTTTGATTCCCATCAGGAAATTGATGGTGAAAGTAATATAAAAATAGCGCTATCAGAAAATCAAATTTTATTTGCCTTTGATTCGGTCAGCCTGATCTCTAGATTAATAAATGGTCGCTACCCCGAGTATAAGCAGATAATCCCCAACAAGAGCCAAACAGAGGCCTCTGTGGATAGACAGGAAATGGTCAGAGCTGTGAAGGCGGTATCATTATTTTCTAAAACTGGAATCAATGATATTACGGTGTCATTTCATAAAGATAAATTAGTTATATCTGCCTTCTCTGGTTCTAGTGGCGAAAGTCAAGCAGAGGTGGAGGCTGATAACAAGGGGGGTGATAATGAAATTACTATAAACTATCGCTATTTACTAGATGGTTTAAATAATATTTCTAGTGAAAGAGTAACCTTAAAAGTTTTAAATAATAATACCCCTTGTTTAATTCGACCAGACGGACAAGACGACTATCTTTATATAGTTATGCCAATAAGACAATAAAAAAAATTAAAAATAAAAAAACAGGAGCCTACTCCTGTTTTTTGTTTAATTAAAAATATTAATTTAAAAAACCTCTAATTTTATTATCTCGCTCTTATTTATTTCACCACTCCACGACTTTATTTCTGTATAAACATCATAGAGTCCGACTGGTGGCGCCGAGTTCCAATAAAACTCAAAAACTTCACCACTAACATTGTTTACAGAGGAAATTAAGGAAGTGCTTCCTTCGTTATTCACAGCAAATAGAGATAGTCTGGCAATATTTTGATAGTTGTTTACACCCATTCTAATTGCCAAAGGGAAGTCGGTGTTAGTGAATCTATTCCAGGATGAGGGGGATTCTATTCTAGCTGACGGCAGGTCATTAAAATTAGTATTAGTGTCTAAAAGTAAATTAAAGTCGATACTATCTTCTGCGCAGTTTTCCACGTCATCACAAGCGCGGACAGTTAATTCATGATACCCGTTTTTTAGTGGAGGCAAATCATTTATTAATTGTTCACGATTTCCACTAACAGACGACCATAAACCACCATTTATAAAATAATCCAATCTAAAAACACTACGATTAGCCGCTGCTTCAACCATAACCACTAATTGATTATTGGAAATTGTTTCACCATTATTAGGTGATACTATTTTTATAGTTGGAATATTTTCCGGTTTACGTAAATCGTTAAAATCCCTTAATAACAACAAGGAAGAGCTAGCATTTTTTTCAGCCCAACCCTTGACCGCATTTTCCCAAGAAGAAAATTGAGGGTCGACCTCTGGTTTTTCTGGGATAGAGCCAGTTGGATTATCTTTATCGACATAAAATAAAATTGAATGATGGTCTTCAACGCTTAATTCAGAAATTAATTCATAAGGAGTAAAACTATTTGCTAATTGACCAGTGCTTGAGTCTATTTTAACTATTTGTGAAGGAATTTGGCCGTTAAGCATAGGCTTATCACTTTTATATTCATCTGGAGCTTTAAAATTTTCAACCGGCGTATCCCCTAAAACACGAGACATAAAAGCATTCCAGATTGGCGCCGCTAAAACGCTTCCATCAGCCACCCCTTTCATTTTATCGTTATTACTATTTCCTACCCAAACACCAGTTACGATTGATGGGGTGTATCCAACTGTCCAAGCATCGCGATAATCATTAGTTGTTCCGGTTTTTACGGCCGCCGGTCTTCCGCTTAATACTAAATTACTTCTTTCCCCAAAGACATAAGCACGAGCAGAATTATCAGATAAGATGCTATTTATCATTCTAGCTACCTGTGAATCAAAAACCTTTTCTTCTTCCGGCTTAAATTCTTCAATCACATTGCCATCTTTATCTTCTATTTTTAGAATACTATTTACGGGACTCATTATTCCATCACGAGCAAATGCACTATAAGCATTAACATGTTCAATTAATTTAACCTCAGCTCCACCAAGAACTAAAGCCAAACCAAAACGCTCACGTGGATAAAGAGTCGTATATCCTAGTTTTTCTGCTTGGTCGATAAAATTATTTACACCAACTAAATACAAAGCCTTAACAGCTGGAATATTTAGAGAGCCAGCCAGAGCCTTACGCACACTTACTGGACCAAGTTGATTTCCGCTGTAATTTTGAGGAGTATAAGGGTTACTTGGATCATTAGAAAAATTGGTAGTAACATCATAAAGAATTGTTTCTGTGCCATATCCTTTTGCAAATAAAGATGCATAAACCATAGGCTTCATTGAGGAGCCGG
This sequence comes from uncultured Gammaproteobacteria bacterium, assembly GCA_964351585.1. Classification (GTDB taxonomy): domain Bacteria; phylum Patescibacteriota; class Patescibacteriia; order Patescibacteriales; family UBA12465; genus UBA12465. Next base: position 8,802 of record CAYGOK010000021.1, read on the forward strand.
GTTGTCTTGGTCTAATAGAAACATTTACCTGACCATCAATCTCATCATTAAAATAATCTCTTGAGCCAACCATGGCTAAAACCTGTCCCGTTTTAGGATCAATGGAAATAAGAGAGGCATTATTAGCGCTATATTTTTCTTGGTAGTTTTCAGTTTTTTCTTTAATAACCTCTTCGGCTATTTTCTGTTTATAGAGATCAAGAGTTGTGTAAATTTTTAAACCAGCCTGCTCTACCATTTTTTCTCCGTATTTTTCCGCCAGCAATTCTTTAATATACATCACAAAATGAGGAGCAGTAATGTTTGTTTCGGGTCCAGCAAAAATAATTTCTTGAGCCTTAGCCGCATCGGCTTCTTCTTGGGAAATATAACCTTGCTCCTGCATTAAGGTAATGACATAGTCTTTTCTTCCGAGCAGTAAATCCTTGTTTGGTCCATAAGGCGAATAGCGACTTGGAGCCTGAATTAAAGCGGCGAGCAGTGCCGACTCGGCAATAGTGAGGTCTTTTGCATTCTTACCAAAATACTTTAAGGTCGCCGCCTCAATACCGTAAGCATTGGAGCCATAAGGAATTTCATTTAAATATATCTGCAAAATTTCATCTTTAGAAAATTTTTGTTCCAAACGATAAGACAAAACAATTTCTTTTAATTTTCTAATAATCTTTTTCTCTGGAGTTAAAACAGCATTTTTAATAAACTGTTGAGTAAGAGTTGATCCACCAGCACGACGATTATAGAGAGTGTTAGTAATGGCGGTTCTAAACATCGCCCATAAACTAAAACCACCGTGATTATAAAATCCTTTATCTTCAATAGCAATTGGGGCCTGCTTTACGTAATCAGGTAAATCGTTTAAAGAAATTAAAGTTCTTTTTTCGTCACCGTGAATTTCATACAGAATATGTTCACCAGTTCTATCATAAATTTTAGTACTCTGGTTAATTTCACGCTCAATTAATTGATTTGGATTTGGTAAATCACGAGAAATTACCAACATGAAAACTATTAGAGAGACGAAACCAACAACACCTAAAAATAAAAATGTTAGGAACAGTTTTAGTTTCCAAGAATATTTTCCCTTTTTTGGACCTCGGCGCTTGCCGGTTGGCGCTGTCACAACCTGATCTCGCCAAGAGTCTTTTGGGCTTTGATTTAATTGCGGAATAGGCATATGATAAACTTTATTGTTATAATTAGTTTGTAATATCATTATCTGGTTCTTAGTCATACTTGTCAACCCAGAATTTATATAATATCTATGAATAAAACCATTAATAGTTTGAATAATATTAAGATAAAAGAATGGTCTAAACTCAAAAATTCTCGACACAGAAATGAGTCTGGGCGCTTTTTAATTGACGGAATTCGAGAAATAATTGAAGCACAAAAATCGGGGATAATTATTGAGCAGTTCATTATTTGTCCGGAGTATTTTACAAATAGGAATATTTTAGCTGGTTTTCAAGAAAATATAACAGTAGCGGTATCAACTAAGATTTTTAATAAGCTTGCCTATAAAGAAAACCCGGACGGCTATTTAGCAATCGCTAAAACCCCAAACAAGAGTATTGGCGATATTAAGATAACCGATAAACTGTTAATTATATTACTAGAGGCAGTAGAAAAACCTGGAAATATAGGAGCAATTATTAGAACTGCATACGCGGCCGGGGTTAACGCTGTTATTCTTGATAATTGTCCAACTGATATCTATAATCCGAATATTATTCGCGCTAGTGAGGGGAAGGTTTTTTCTGTTCCGGTGATAAAAACTGATAGAGAGGATATAAAAAAATGGCTAATTAAAAATAAAATTAAGGTTTTTGCGGCCGCTACTGAGGCTAGCAAAGACTATTGGCAAGTAGATTTTTCCGGGAAAGCGGCTATAGCGCTTGGAGCAGAAGCAGATGGATTATCTCCGTTTTGGCGCGAAGAGGCTCATCAAAATATTGTCATCCCTATGAAAAAAGGCATAGATTCGCTAAACGTTTCTGTTTCCGCCGCCCTACTTACGTTTGAAGCGGTTAGACAAAGAACTAAAACAAATACCAAGATTTGACAAGGAGTTGCATTTTTATTAATATAAGACAAGAATTTTAGAGAGCGCCCGTAGTTCAATGGATAGAACACCAGCCTTCTAAGCTGGTTATGTAGGTTCGATTCCTGCCGGGCGTACGATTTTCTGTAGAAAATAGAATGGTGCCTATGGTGTAGTGGTAACACAGCAGGTTGTGGTCCTGTTATTTCGGGTCCGATTCCCGATAGGCACCCCTAAAGGGAATG
>CAYGOK010000022.1:0-10650 GCA_964351585.1 uncultured Gammaproteobacteria bacterium
CTAGAAATGATGCTTCAAGATTATGCTCCGGGAAGTCTAGAATATAAAACTTTACAACAAGAGTTGAAGCGCCTAGAACAGAAAAAATGATACCTAATAATTGTATAAAAATTTTTTATAAAAAAGCTAAAATTTAAGGTTTTAGCTTTTTTGTTTTTATGATTTTTACCCTTTTCCATTTAACGGCAAATGTGCTAAAATTATAATCAGAAGGATTATATCGCTTCTGTTTGTTTTTTCTCTATTTTCTTCACATAATGTTCGATTATTTGCAACAATTTAATGGCTTGCCCAAAGATTTACGGGATAAAGTTTCTTCTCCGGAAGCAATGTCTTTGTTGACTGAAATTGAAAATAAATACGGAGTTGATTTAGCGATGGTGGTCATGCGAGTGATGATTAAGACTTTGGCTGTTAAGGACATGGTCGCTTTTTTTGTTAGTGAATTTAATTTAGCACCAGTGCAAGCAGAGAATTTAGCTAAAGAATTAAAGGAAAGTATTTTTTCAAAAGTAGCTGATTATGTTGGCATCGTCTCAGAAAAAAAATCCTTAGATTTATATCAAGATATAGGCGCCTTAATTAAGGAGGCAGGCCTAGCTATACCGAGCGAATTTTTAGTAGAACGTTTAACTAAAATTCTTGCGACTTATATGCGTGGCGTGCGTGGTCGTATTGATACGCGCGAAGCCTTGGCTAAGGATGCAAATAGTGGCGGCTTGGGTTTAAGTTCTTCAGAAATTGATCGCGTCTTAAAGGTTTGCGATTCACAGCGTTTTAAATATGATGGTTCCGTGCCGCTAAGTAATCCAAATTTAGCATTAGCCGTTGCACCAACTGTTTCCCTGGCGCCAATGAAGCGCTTGGGAGAAATTATGTCTAGTTCCGATAAGGCGCCAACAGCCGAATATGATTTAAAAAGAGCACTTGCTTCTGGTGAAACTAAAAGCTTGGCGACTCAAAAGAATGACGCAAAGACAGAAGATTTAGTTAAAGAAATTGTTTCTGTTCAGTCAGCGCCAGTAGTTAAGCCGACGCCGATTGCTGTCTCTACTCCTAAGCCACAAATTGTACATAAGCCGGAGAACAATGGCTTGTTTCGAAAAATGTTTGCTGAGAGTCAGAAGACAGCCACTCCTGGAGCTGTAAAATTTGCTACTGTTGCTGGACAGAATGGTGCTAATCAAACGGCGGCAGTGAGCCAGGTGGCTTTAGCTGGGGCGGCTGTTGCTGCTACGCAAGCAGCTCAAGTTAATGCTAAAATTTCCACCCCTGATATTAATAAGCCTCAATCAACATCAGCACCAGTAACAAAATCAGCGCCAGCATCAATTAGTCGTTCGAATGTTACTCCGGCTGTTAATCGACCTTCTAACGTCGAAAGTGCTCGTCCACGTTTGCAGGATGTTAGGTCGGTTCCACGAACTATGGGTCCGATTGAGGAACTACAATTTCTTGATTTAGTTAATTTTCGTCGCCTGGGAGCTTCTCCTGAAGAAATAACCACGAAGATATTGAATAAGATTAGGTTATTAGAAAAAGATGGCTATGAAAAAATGATTGCCGGTATCGCTGCTTGGAAACGTAGCCCTATTTGTCGCTTATATCTACGCTTAACCCAAGAAGCAATTACAACGGGTAAACCTTTAAAAGAATTGGTTGTTACTAAATCACAACAAGATAGTAATGTTTTGCGTTGGGAGGAAATCGAAGCAATTATTAGTTTGAATAGTAAATTAGTTTTTTAGGATACCATGCAACAGTTTACAGTGCCACAATTTATTGATGTTGAGAGTAAGATTATTGGCCCGATTACCACGAGACAATTTTTAATAATTTTAGTTGCGGCTTTGCTAATTGCTTTATTTTATCGAGTTTTTGATTTTTCTTTATTTGCTTTTTTAACCGTTATTGTTGTAATTATCGCTTCTTTGTTTGCTTTTGTTAAAATAAATAGTCGTCCTTTTCATTTTTTTGTGCTTAACGCCGTTCAGACTTTCCGTCGTCCAAATTTACGTGTTTGGAATAATAGTTTATCAAGCCAAAGCTATGAAGATAAGGCCCCAGAGGCTACTAAGCCAGAGTTTAAAGCCATTCCTAAGGAGCAATATAAAAAATCACGTTTAGCCGAAGTTGCCTTGATTGTTGATACCAAGGGAAGATATAAAGGCGAATAAAAAATATGGCCAATAAATTAGTTAGTAATAAAGTTTCTATCTCTACTCAGCAATATTTAGATATTGCGGAAATAAAAGATGATACTGTTGTGATGAAGGATGGTACTTTGCGTGCCGTCTTAATGGTTTCTAGTATTAATTTTGCTCTTAAGAGTGAAGAAGAGCAGAATGCGGTGATTGGTTCTTACGTTCGTTTTTTAAATAATATTAATTTTACTTTACAAATTGTCATTCAATCTCGTGAATTAGAAATTGATAATTACCTTGCGTATTTACAGGAGCGAGAAAAGGAGCAGACTAATAAGCTCTTAAAATTACAAACCGCTGATTATATTGAATATATAAAAGAACTAACCTCTCTTGGTCGAATCATGAGTAAACGCTTTTTTGTAGTTGTTCCTTATGATCCATTAACTGATAAGCGCAAAGGCTTCTTTAGTTTAATGAAAGACGCTCTTAGGCCAGCTACTATTATTAAGCTTAAAGAAAAAACTTTTGCTCGCTATCAAGAAATGCTCGATCGTCGCCTAGAAAGCGTCATGGGCGGACTTGAGTCCATGGGAGTTTCTGCGGCGCGACTTGATACTCAGAGTTTAATTGAGCTTTATTACAAAACTTATAATCCAGAAACCTCTAAAAATCAGCAGTTAGCTGATTTAGAAAAGTTGAAAATCGGGAAATAAACTGTTTCATATGATAAATTTTAATCGACAAGAGGACAAAAATAGAATAACACTCAATACGCCAATTACTTTAGCACCTAAGCCTAATGAACTTAACATTGAGGCAGATCCAGTGATGGCGCGAGAAGTAATTGAAGAAGAGAAGGCTTTTCGACGAGGCGTCCTGTCGGTTAAAGATATTATTGCGCCGGCTAGTTTGCGCATTGAACCAAATTTTTTACGCCTAGGTGATAAGTTTTTACGCACTATTTTTGTTATTAGTTATCCGCGCTATATTTCCGTTGGCTGGTTTGCGCCGATTATTAATTTTAATTACACCTTTGATATTTCCATGTTCTTCTATCCAGTTGCTTCAGCCATTATTTTGAAGCAGCTGAAGAATAAGGTTGGTACCTTGGAGGCACAAATTATTTCTGACGCTGAAAAAGGAGCAGCTCGTGACCCACTTCGTGAAACCGCTTTGCGCGATATTGAGTATTTGCGCGATGCACTTACTCAGGGTACGGAGAAGTTTTTTCAATTTGCCTTATATGTTACTTTGTATGCTGAGAATCTTGAAGAGCTAGATAGGCTTTCTGATCAGGTTGAAGATAGTTTTGGTTCTCGTTTGGTTTATTCTCGTAGAGTTTATTATCAGGCCGAACAAGGCTTTAATTCAACTTTGCCATTAGGAAATGATGAGCTTTATATTGCTTTCAATATGAACTCCTCGCCAATTGCTTCTTCATTTCCGTTTATTTCCAGTGAGTTAAGCAGCGACCAGGGAGTTCTTTACGGCGTTAATCGTCATAATAATAGTTTAATTTTATTTGATCGCTTTACTTTACCAAACGCTAATTCAGTTGTCTTTGCTACTTCTGGCGCCGGCAAAAGTTATGCGATTAAGTTGGAGATTTTGCGATCCTTAATGATGGGGACTGACGTTATTGTAATTGATCCTGAATATGAATATAAGCATTTATCTGAAGCGGTTGGTGGTACTTATATTAATATTTCTCTGTCGAGCGATAATAAGATTAATCCTTTCGATTTGCCGCGCTCCGTTGGCGGGGAAGCTCGCCCCAAAGATATTATTCGTAGTGCTGTTATTACTCTTAAGGGTCTAGTCCGTTTAATGATTGGTCATCTTAACTATGATGAAGATTCCATTATTGATCGCGCTTTATTAGAAACTTACGCCAAGAAAGATATTACGCCTGACTCAGATTTGTCTCAGATTGAGCCACCAACTATGTCTGATTTGGAGCAAGTCTTAGATGGTATGGAGGGTGGCAATGATTTAGCTTTGCGTTTACGTAAATTTACTAAAGGAACTTTTGCTGGCTTGCTTAACACTCCTACTAACGTTGAAATGACTAATCAGTTAGTTTGTTTTTCGGTTCGCGATTTAGAAGATGAGCTTCGTCCAATTGCTATTTATACGATTATTAATTATATCTGGAATGTTGTTCGCAGTGAAATGCGTAAGCGTATTTTAGTAATTGATGAGGCTTGGTGGATGATGCAACATGAAGATTCGGCTAAATTTATTTTTGCCCTCGTTAAACGCTGTCGTAAATATTATTTGGGTGTAACTACAATTACGCAAGACGTTAATGACTTCTTGACCTCACCTTATGGTCAGGCTATTGTAACCAATTCCTCAATGCAGATTCTGCTTAAACAATCATCCGCTTCGATTGATTTAGTGCAGAAAACTTTTATCCTAACTGAAGGAGAAAGATATTTGCTACTTGAATGTGGTATTGGAGAGGGAATATTCTTTGCTGGCAATAAGCACGTGGCAATGAAGGTCGTTGCTTCTTATACCGAGGACCAACTAATTACTTCTGATCCAAGGCAACTTTTAGAGCTAGAAGAGGCGAAGAAAGAGTTTGAGGAAAGTCGCCAAGAAGAAGAAGGGTCCATGGCTGTTTAATATTTTTTGCTATAATTTTAGAAACATATGATAACCAATCGCAGAACAATTGGTATAACAGTAATCGCCCTCGGCGTTGTCTTGTTAGCCGTGCTCATTTATCTCAGCTTCTTTGCTAAAAACGAACCAGAGCCAGTTCCAGTCGGTGAAGAGACCCCAGTTGTTACTGGTCAACTTCCGGCTGGCAGTGAAAATATTGAACCAACAACTAATCCTAGTGATCAGCCACGTAACTATCAGAAATACGATATCACCCAGGAAGAAGAGCATGAAATTGGTCGACAAGATCTAGTTAAAATTTCTCAAGCCTTTGCCGAACGTTTTGGTTCTTATTCAAACTATTCTAACTACGCCAATTTTTCTGATTTGAAAATTTTTATGACTGATACGATGAAGTCTTGGGCGGACAAATACGTTGAAGAGCTTCGTGCTTCTAGTCAGGGAGGAGCCGACTACTTTGGTGTTACTACTGTAGCGGTAACTAGTGAAGTTGAAGCCTTTAATGAGTCTAATGGCAGCGCTTCAATCATGGTGACAACACAGCGTCGCGAAAGCACTAGCCAAGTTGATGAAGGTGAAGCCTATATCCAAAAAATTCAGATTGGGCTTAGAGAGGTTAATGGTGAATGGTTAATAGATAAGGCTTATTGGCAAGAAAGATAAGCGCTCTGGCAGCGCGTAAAACTATGGCTGCGATAAAATCAATTTTTACTTGTTCTCATTGCGACGCCCAGTTCCCTAAGTGGAGCGGGCGTTGTTTGGAGTGCGGTTCCTGGGGAACCTTGGGCGAAGAAATGCGCGATGCGCGCCAAGAGAAAGCAGCCGAAGCTAAAAAAGCTGGCTCTGCTAAAATTTTAGATTTAAAAGATATTAAAGCCGGAGCACTAACTAGATTATCAACTGGATTATCTGAAGTCGATAGAGTTTTGGGTGGCGGCTTGGTTCCGGGTTCTTTAGTTTTACTAAGTGGTGAACCGGGAATAGGGAAGTCAACTTTAGTCGCTCAAATTGCTGGAGCGCAAACGGGTAAACTGTCTGTTATTTATGCCAGCGGCGAAGAATCACCAGTACAAGTTAAGGGTCGTCTTGATCGCCTTGGTTGTAAATTAGATAATCTGCGCTTTATTTCTGAAACTAATGTAGAAAGAATTGTTGGTGCCGCCGCAAGCGCTAAGCCTGACTTATTAATTATCGACTCTATTCAAACAGTTTATTCTAATCAGGTGCTGTCTGAGAGTGGAGGCATTAGTCAAATTAGAGCGGCAGCAACAAAATTTTTAGAACTTGCTAAAGAAAATGATATTGCGGTTTTTTTAATTGGTCACATTACTAAAGACGGTCAGATTGCTGGTCCAAAATCTTTAGAGCATATTGTTGATACAGTTTTATCTCTAGAATCAGAATCAAGTCATAACTATTCTTTACTGCGCTCAACTAAAAATCGTTTTGGCTCAGTCAACGAGCTGGGAGTTTTAGAAATGACTGGCGGTGGCTTTCGGGAGGTGAAGAATCCGGGCGCAATTTTTATTGATAACGGTAGTGAGGATATAGCTGGCTCAGTGCTTGGCTGTGTGATTGAGGGCACTCGTCCATTTTTAGTTGACTTGCAGGCCCTGGTTTCTAAAACCGTCTTTGGTTACCCGCAGCGCAAGACTAGCGGCTTTGATTTAAATCGTTTACAAGTTTTAAGTGCGGTAATTGCTAAAAGAACGAAGGTTAATTTGTTGGCGCAGGATATTATTTTAAATATTGCTGGCGGACTGCGCTTAACCGACCCATCTTTAGATTTAGCGGCCGTGGCAGCTATTATGTCCTCTTATTACAATAAGCCGTTTCCGCGCGATACGGTCGTTCTGGGAGAAGTTGGGCTTGGAGGTGAAGTCCGCAACGTTTTTCGCCTTGAAGAGCGCCTTAAGGAAGCTGAGAGGCTAGGCCTTAAGACGGCGCTAATTCCTAATACTGAAGTTAAAAGTAGTAAACTTAAATTACAGCGCATTAAGAATTTAGAGGAGTTGGTTGAATATTTGAAATAAGCTATTTTGTAATTGTAAAATAAAAAAAACGAGTCGGGAGGGTTCGACTCGTTTTTACGTTTCCTTAGTCTTTGTTCTTAAATTTTTGTGCTCTTCTTTGAATCTCTTCTACTTCTGCCTGGATATTTTTGGCAGATTTTCTGTTAGCACCCTTAACTTCGGTGACGCTAACAGTTCGACCGTCCGAGCAACCAATACCGGTAAATGTGGCAACGATTTTTTTCTCGTCATTGAGACGCAGATCTTTAATTCTGCCCTGTTCGATGCCGACGACCACTGAATAACTTTCTTTACTCATAAGAACACCATGATTTTTTCCATGGGGAGAGTTTTAATGGTTTATTGTTAAAGGAAGATATATATATAGCTATAGTACAGAATTATTGCTTATATGTCAAACTAATTTAATATTAGCATATCTTATTAAACACAAATATGTAATATTGACAATATATTTAAAATGTGCTATAATTTAGGCATAGTAAATTGGAAAATAGTAAATTAAAAACAGAATAGATTATGAAAAATCAGAAAAGAAATCAGCTTATCGTAGTTATCATCAGTGCCGTATTGTTCATTGGAGTGTTGGCAAATGCTATTAACGCATTAGCGGCTCGTAATGGAGCTTCACTCTTTATGTCTTTCGCAGTCCTTTGGCTGCTCGGCACTGTTATTAAGTCCAATTGGATTAAATTAAAACCGATAGTGGACCGTCTTCCCGATGAAGATGCCCCCATGGATATGGAAATTGAAAAGTAAAACACGTAAGCAAAAAAACAAAAAGAGCACCATTAAACAAGGTGCTTTTTCTTTTTATAAGTAGCTTAGTAATATTTTGAGTGAATATAATTTCGTTGAGCAAAAATTAATGTAATTAATTTTTGCCCCAGAAATTATCCTGAACGTAAAAATATTACTAAGCTATTTATTCCAAGTGTATCTTCTTTTCCCATTCACCTAATTTTTCTTTTAAAGCCGGATACCGACGCAAAGAGGAATCGTCTTTTATAATCGCGGCCGCCGCTTCGCTAGATTTTTTTATTAGTTCATAGTCAAAGAGTGAGGCAATTTGCATTTCTGAGAAACCGCTTTGAATATCACCATAAGGATCGCCAGCGCCCCGTAGTTTTAAATCTATTTTTGCTAGCGCAAAACCATCATTATTATTTTCCATCGCCTTTAGGCGAGTTAAAGTTTTTTCATTACTAATCTCTTGTTGCGAAGGGAAGAGTAGACAATATGACTGATGCTCACTGCGTCCGACACGGCCACGGAATTGATGTAATTGCGCTAAACCAAAACGCTCAGCGCCCTCAATTGCGATTACGGTCGCATTAGGCACATCAACGCCAACTTCAATCACCGAAGTGGAAACTAAAATATCCGTTTTTTTATCAACAAATTCTCTCATAGCCGCTTCTTTGTCAGCGGTTTTTAATTTGCCGTGCAGTAAACCAATTTTTAAATCAGGAAAAACTTCACGACTTAAATGTTCGTATTCAGTTTTGACTGATTTTACTTCTAGGCGATCAGATTCATCAATCAGTGGGCAAATAATGAAAACTTGGCGACCAATTTTTATTTGTTCACGAATAAAGTTATATGCTTTTTTTCTATCAATATCTTTTACAACCCGAGTGAGAATTTTTTTACGTCCCGTCGGTAAAGTTTTAATAATTGATAAATCTAAATCGCCGTAAATTGCTAAAGCGAGTGAGCGGGGGATTGGTGTTGCGGTCATTGATAAAAAGTGCGGAACGGTTTCATCTTTACGATTGAAGTCTAAAATATTTTGGCGCTGTTTAACGCCGAAGCGATGTTGTTCGTCAACAATTGCTAGCCCTAAATCTTTAAAGGTAACGTTTTTTTGTATTAAAGCATGAGTGCCAATAATAATATCAGCATCTTTTGCTTCGGGGTCTTTGCGGCTGCCGGTTAATAGCGCCAAACGCAAATCAATTTCGCCTTTAGTCTTAATTTTTATATTAGAAAATAAACGACCCAGTGACTCAAAATGTTGCTTAGCGAGAATTTCTGTTGGTGCCATTAGGGTTGATTTGTAGCCATTACGCGCGGCGTTAAACATTGCTAAAGCTGCCACGACAGTTTTACCACTACCAACATCACCTTCTAATAAACGACTCATTGGCCGACCCTTGCTTATATCTTGTAAAATTTCCCAAGCAGATTTTTTCTGGTCATCCGTTAATTGAAAAGGTAGCCAGGAAACAAAATCGCGCGTGGCTGCTTCTTGGAATTTAATAATCGGCGCCTTTTTAGAAGCGGTTTCTTTTTTAATGAGTTGTGATTTTATTTGACGCAAAAATAATTCAGAGAAGGCAAGCCTTTGTCGCGCTTTTTCCGCATCCTCTTGAGTAGCGGGGTTATGGATTAAGCGCAACGCTTGAGGAAGCGGAAGTAAGCCGACGGTAGTTTGAACATTTGCCGGTAACCATTCCTTAACATCATTTACTAAACGTAAAGCTTGTTTTATAAAGTAGCGAATTTGTTTTTGAGTAACACCTTCTGTGAGATGATAGTTTGGAATTAAGCCAGCGGTGTGAATTAAATCTTCTGAATATATTTTTTCGTACTGCGGAGAAACAAAAGCAAGCTGTCCTTGATTTTCGGTAACCTGCCCAGCTAAAGAAACCTTATCACCAATTTTTATCGTTCTAGTTAAGAAGGGTTGATTAAACCAAAGAGCTTTTATAGTGTCAGTCCCATCATCAATTAAAGCTTCCGTTAAATACATTTTTCGCTTGAAGCTGCGCTTGTTTTGAATAAGCATGACCTCGCCTCTAATATTTGCTTTTTCTCCTGGCAAGAGGTCAGCGATGTTGGCCGTGTTTCTAAAATCATCATAGCGAAAAGGCAAATAAAAAAGCAGGTCTTGGATGGTTTCCAGACCGAGCTTCTTTAAATATTTGGCGCCGACTTTGCCGATGCGTGGCAATTCTTCGACGGATGATGATAGATTGGCCATGGGATATTCAAGCCTTTCTTATAGTGTGCTCCCGCCAGGAATCGAACCTGGATTACAAGATCCGCAATCTTGCGTCCTATCCGTTGAACGACGGAAGCCTAAAATTATCGCTTGCGCAATAACTTTGTTATATTATTATAATTTCAGTAGTTTAGTCAACTGTTCGGATAGAGGGGCGTCCGTTCTTTCTAAATCTTCGTCTAGATATTTGACAAGAAAATTGCGTATTGTCAAGGCATCAAGGCTGCGTAGGGGAATCGAGAGACGGGGGCGCAGTCCAGATTTAAATTCTAAATAAAGCGATTTAACACTTTGTTTTGGTTTGTAAATAACCGAAAAATTCTTAAATTCATCGTAGTCATAGAACTTTGAGCCAACTTTAATGCCTTCTTGGTCTAAAATAATGTCAACGATAATGGGGGGGCGGTTTTCATTGAGGATGGTAATAGTGACGGCTAGGGCGAGAATGATGGCGAACAGGAAGTTAGATTCACCTCCTAGAAAAACCAAGCGCCAATCGCGAACAGCGAAGAAGGAGAAGAAAATTGCGATGGTAATTAAGATTAAAACGATGGTATACCAGGAGCGCGGCCTTTCTGGAACGCGGTATTCTGGAACTTGCCATTTGAGGCGTTTTAAGTTATTTTCAGCCATATTTTTGATTGACAAGGCAGTCTATATTTTATATAGTGATTATAACATAAAAATAAAAAAATGGAGAGGTGGCTGAGCGGCTGAAAGCGGCAGGTTGCTAACCTGTTATAGGAGTCTAACTTCTATCCGGGGTTCGAATCCCCGCCTCTCCGCAATGATCTGTACCCCAAAAAGTAGACACTTAGTGTCTGCTTTTTTG
>CAYGOK010000023.1:0-10516 GCA_964351585.1 uncultured Gammaproteobacteria bacterium
CTGAGTTGGGGACTTCACAAGAAATAGTTGTATTGCTTGGGAGCTTTGCCGGTGTTGCAGGTCTGGTAGTGATCGGCACTCAAGCACTGAAGGAAGAGTTGGTATATAAGCTCGGAGTTAAGTGGAAGTACCTGCCGCAAACCCTATCTGTTTCAATCAGTATTGTAATCTCTATTATCGCCAGTTGGCTCGATTTGGGGTTATTTGCGTCCATTGAAAACATTTTTCATGCTATTGTGATCGGAATACTAATATCAGGAGTATCGAACGGGTGGTATGATGTGCCTTTCGTGAAACAATGGGCAAAAATATTATTCAGGACAACAGAAAAACTTTATTAATCAACCATTGCCCGGCTCTTCGGGGCCGGGCTAAATAATTTTATGTATATGGATGCCACAAAAACAGACTTTCATGAATATATAGAAAAGCGATTGACAAAACTTGAAGGTTCCTTTGAAAAAATTCTAAGTTTAAAACTTCAGGGAACAAATGTTAAAATAGGAAATGTGTATAGAGAGGTTGTGAAAATAAACGGGAGATTATTAAAAGCGGAAGTGAATATAAGGGAGCTTCAAGACCTAAAGCTCCAAAATAAGAGTATGCAGGAGTTTATTGCCGATTCTGACAAAAAAAGAGAGCTATCTGAAAACAAAAGAAACAGAGTACTTCTCGCTACAGTGGCAGTTGTTTCTTTGCTTGTGGGAGTGCTTACGCTAATAATTAATTACATGTTTTTTAATCCTTGACACCATGCCGGCAAAACTTTTTCAGGACAATTACGGTAACACCAGCAGCTTTAGAGTAGTTTGGGTGGTGTTCATGTTTGTGGTTGTGATAATTATTGCCTTCGTAGGAGGGTTTTTCATCCGCGAGTTGGTTGTGGGCGGTGCAGATGTGAATCAATGGCTTTCCGGACTCGGAATTACCGGAGGTGCAGGGTTAGGAGGATTTATTCTTGCCACCATACGAAAATGGATTGAAGGGCAGAATAAGCCAAAAGAAGGCTTGTATGAGGCGCAAGAAGAAAGTGAGCCTATTTCCCCACTTGAGCCTAAAACGCCTGCTGTGGCTTATCAGATGCCGTCAGGCGAGGCAGCAATTGTAATTAATGGTACTTTAACTTACCAACCTAAAGGATAAAAAATGAAATCCAGAAGTATTGTAATAAATAGGATTTTCCAGAACGACATTAAAACCATTTCCGTTGCTGGAGTTTTTCAGGAGCCGTATTACCTATATGAGTTTGTAACAATAGAACTCCCCTGGAGGGATAACACCAGAGGGATTTCTTGTATTCCTGAAGGCACTTATCGGGGCGAAGCGGTGCAAAAAAATCAGAAATACGCAATACAGATAAAAGATGTACCCGACAGGGATTCGGTATACATCACAAATGCTATCTTTTTGCGCCAACTTGAAGGTTGTATTGCACCGGGTACAAGCATCAAAGAATTAGACCGAAGCGGTACGATCAACACTATTAGCAGCCGCATGGCACTTGCGTGCCTTGAGATGGAGTACCCTCTCGGTAGCGAGATGGAAATCCAAATTAAGGATGTTTTCAAGATTCACGGAAATGTTAATCCCGCAACCATAGACCGAAAAACCTTGCAACATGAATATAATTAAAACGGTCAGTTGTATTTTATTGGGTATAATTTTAGCCGTGTTATATTTCAGGCTGATTGAAAAAGACCCGTATCCTGTGATAATTACCGACCCACAGCAGGTAATCTGGAAAGCCTTGTTGGAGAGCGAAAAAGCAAAAAGTGATTCATTACTAAGAGTTATTCACGCAAACCGGCAAAGGATCAATTCACTAAATGTTCGATACAAAAACTTAGAAGCAAAATATGAACAATATCTTGAAGATTTTAACACCCTTACTGATGATCAGCATTTCGTTTACTTCATGGAGCGCACCACCCGTACCGATCCAGAACATCATTGAGGCAAACAGGCTATTTTTAGAACTCGATTTCTGTCGGGAGCGTGAGGTCATCCATTTGGAGAAGATCGGATTATTGGAAACAGAAATAGGCCATATGCAGGAGTTACTATCTCAAGCAACTTTTCGGGATAGCATTCAGCAGAAAATCTATGTAAGCCAATTAACCACGAACTCCCAACTTGCAGAGCAGAATACCAGACTAAGAAGCGATATAACGACAGCCAGGCGTACCAATAGAGTAGTGTTGACCGGTAGCGGTATTTTGCTGGTGCTTTTGTTGATTTTCAGGTAAGATTTTTAGCCTCACTTATTGCCACAGGTAGCCCCTGTGGTTTTTTTTTGAAAAATATTTTTTAAAATACTTGCATATTAATATTTTTTAGTTTATATTTGCAGTATATTATTTTATTACTTACTTAAAAAAATGTCAAAACTATTAAGGATTAACGAAGCTATGGCAAACTACACCCTAAAAACGGGTGAGTTGATGACTAAGCGAAAATTAGCCAAACTCTTATGGCCAGACACCTCCGATGTCGGAGCGAAACTGAATCTTACTAAACTAATCAATGGCGGTGTGAAGCGCATCGACATTGAGATGGTTACTAAGTTAGCAGAGGTTACTTTAACATCACCAAATTTCCTTTTCGGATGGAAAGAGTAATCGAAGTAATTTTCGGGGTGGTTTTCACCGTGTTGGCAATTGCCGGATTTGTTGGGGTGCTGTTAGGCTACCACCAACATCTATTCACTTTCGCCATGGCCTCCATCATGGCGATTGTGTCGTTTAAAATGGAGAAATAAATCTAAAACTTAAAAAAAAAATGACAAAGATTAAAAAACCGAATGAATTGAGTAAGAATGTATTACTCAAAGCCTTAATTTACGGGCAGCCAGGTATCGGCAAAAGCACATTAGCATTAAGTATGCCCGATCCACTACTGATTGACTGCGACAGGGGAACGCACCGCATTGAACAAAGGTTTTTATGCGACACCGTTGAGGTCAGCGGATGGGAGGATATTGATGAGGTTCTGAACGAAACCCTCTCGAAGTACAAAACCCTGATTTTTGACACAGCCGGAAAGCTGCTCGAGTACATGACCGCTTCGATAATCAAAAACAACCCCAAATTGAATGTAGGCGGTGGGCAACTCTCATTACAGGGCTATGGGGTACGAAAAGTAATGTTTCAAAACATGTTAGCCCGTGTTCATGTGATGGGCAAGCACATCATTTTTGTGGCTCACGAAAAAGAGGAAAAAGACGGTGAGTTGAGGTTTGTCCGACCAGAAATCGGTGGATCATCCGGAAACGACCTAATCAAAGAACTCGACCTTGTCGGGTACATGGAAGCAATCGGAACGAAACGGGTAATCCGTTTCAACCCGCAGGAGAAATTCTATGCAAAAAACAGCATGAAATTACCAGACCCAATGAACATCCCAGACACAGCGAACGGAAATATTTTCATGAAGGAAATCGTAAAAACCTACGAAAGCACCCTTACAGCGAGGGCGGCAAAAATCGCTGAATATGACGAATTTATTGAAGCCTTGAGGGTTTCGATTGACCAAATCAGCGACCCGAACGCAGCAAATATCTTTGTTGAACACATCAAGCAGTTTGACCATATTTGGGATAGTAGGTACCAAGCACAACAGATGTTCAGGAAAAAAACAGCCGAGTTAGGGTTAGGCTTGAACAAAGAAACCGGCAAGTTTGAAAGCAAACCGGCGGTTAAGAGTGTTTTCGATATAGCAGAAGAACTCAAAAACGAAGGCAAAGGCAATGTATAAAGTATATCCGACCTTAGTAGATAATTTTAATTACTATCTGTCATCGGAGAGCATGACAACCGAGGAAATGATAGATAGAATAAACCGAGTACCTACCCCGACAACAGAAGCCCAAATCAAAGGCAGGGGTTTAAACAACCTGATAGATGACATGCTGAAAGGTTTTGCTCCGGAAGTAAAAATCAATGAATACAGGGGCAAGCAATCAGCCGTGTATGTATGGCATGAACTATCAGAAGATATTTCTACAGGCGTTACACTTTTAGAGTACGACAAAGCTGTAGTTGATGAACTACTTACCTACCTCCAGGGGGCAACTTCCCAGGCATATTCAGAGGCTGTAATCCAAACAGCCTATGGAAATGTGTTATTGTATGGCTATAAGGATTACCTTATCAAGGATCGGATTATTGACCTAAAAACCACATCACAGTACACATTTCCGAAGTACGGCACAGGATTTCAGCACAAATGCTACCTGTACACCATGCGAGAAAGCGGAAATAATATTCACTTGTTTGATTACCTGATTACAGACTTTCGGAGCGTTTTTGTTGAAAGTTACAACTGGCATAACAACATGATCGGGCAGATGAAGGCACAGTTAAACAATTTCTTAGCCTTCGTTGAAAACAATTCCGATAAAATTATCAACAAAAAACTGCTTGGTATTTAGAAAAACTTATTAACTATATACACCCCTTCGGAGCTTTCCGGAGGGGTTAAAACCTAAAACATTGACGATGGAAGGGTGGATCAAGCTACACAGAAAACTTATAAATTGGCGGTGGTATAAAGATTCGCACATGGTGCATTTATTCCTTCATCTCATCATTTGCGCCAACAGTAAAGACAGTTATTTTAAGGGTGTGTTTATAAAAAAAGGGCAACTATTGACAAGTCGCAGAAAGTTAGCCGATGACCTTGGTTTGACCGAAAGAACAGTAAGAACTTGCCTAAAAAGACTTGAAGATAGTAATGAAATTTTAATAGAAAAAAATCAAAATTTTTCACTCATTACAATTTCGCAATACATAAGCTATCAGCATGAAATCGAATACCGAGCGACCCATAAAAAAACCTTCAAACAGTCAACAAACACAAGCAGTTTAGAGGGGGGGTATGATAAAAACGACCCACCAACGACCCACCAACGACCCACTAACGACCCACTAACGACCCACAAAAACAGGGGTGAAACGACCCACAAAACGACCCACGAAAAAACCTCTAAACAGTCAACAAACACAAGCAGTTTAGAGGGGGGGTATGATAAAAACGACCCACAAAACGACCAATTAGAAAAAAATAATAAAAGGATTAAGAATCCTAAATTTGTTAAAAAAACGACCCACATAATACAAGAAGACAAGAATATAAGAATACAAGAAGAAGATAGTAGTACTATCCAACAGAGTAGTTCTTCTATTTCATCATATTTACTAAAGAGAAAGCCGAAAAAAAGTTTTTCGGCAGGCAATAAAAAATTTGAGTTTTTAGACCGGGTAATAAAAGCCTTTACCGGGGCGCACGGCAGCTATGAGGTCTTAAATATCGGCAAAGAAAGAGCCGCAGCAGGAAAAATATTAGCCCATTACAAAAAAAAATACCCAAACTCCACAAGTGAAGAAACTTTAGCCGGGCTTGGGGCGTACTTTGAAAAATGCGTGAAAATCAATGACCAATGGATGTCAGAGAATATGTCATTGTCGCTGATTGTATCGAAGTTTAACGAAATAAACAAAAAACTGACCAATGGAAAGCAAAAATCAGGCGTTAGTGATTCGTACCGAGAAGAGTTACTTGCAAGATTACACACCGCAGCAAGCAATAAAAACACTCAGTAGTGTTAAAACCCTGCCTGATGTGTTCAGGGTGAAAACCCCTACATTGGGGATTATGAGGCGAGATTGCGGAGAGCAATTCGTTATTGACTATTTATCTTTGTGGATAGTAACCCTGAATGATATGCTGAATGTCAGCACCCGGATGAACGAAACACAGGTAGAATACACCGCAAGGATGATACTGGCGGAAAATCCACTATTGACAATTGCCGACATAAAGTATGTTTTTGATTCTGCGGTTACCGGGAAATATGGGTTGCTTTATAATCGGCTCGACCCACAGGTAATTTGCACCTGGTTTCGCAAGCATTGGGATGACAGGCTTGAGGCGGCAGAAAACGAAAGTATGAAAGAACATTCGCAGCACAATTCAGGCAATTACGAAAGAACCGCAGGGAAGGAAATTCAGGCGTTTAAAGATGCTTTTAAACGCTGGGCGCAGGAACAAAAACCCGATGACTTAAAATAAGCCCTTCTAACGCATTTAAAAACCAAAACCATATACATACACCACTCAGGGCAAAAAAGCCCAACACAACGCACAGGATAAAGCCACAGGTGCGATTAAAACGATTAATACATAAATTAAAAAACATGGACAAAGTAATTATCGGGATTGACTGCGGAGCAAATGGCGGAATAGCTGTATTTCGGGAAGGCAAAACTACCTGTTACCGGATGCCGAAGGATGTACATTCGATTGCTAAAATTCTCACAGAAAATAAAGGCAAAATTTATATCGAAAAAATAACCATGTGGCGAAGCGATACGAAGATTGGCGGTAAAACCTTCGGGATTATGAAAATGATGGAAAATTACAATATGGTAATAAATGTGGCGAATATGCTACAATTGCCTATACAGGAACTATCTGCAAAGACCTGGCAGAAGTATTACAAAGGGCGGAGCTGGGAAACAAAAACCCAACGCAAAGCAAGGTACAAGGCGTTGGCACAAAGATTATACCCGGAGGCAAAAGTAACATTGTGGAATGCCGATGCTTTGTTAATAATGGATTTCGGGCGCAAAATAACTTAAAACTTAAACCATGAAAAGACGAATCGAAGGGATTGATGACATTGAAAAAATTGTGTGCCATGAATACGGCATACCTGCAAGCGAAATATACCAGCGAGTGAGGGAAAGGCATATTGTGATGTGCCGGTTTACGGTGTACTACCTTGCACAAAAGCACCTGACGATGAAGCAAAATAAAGGCTTGTTTGCGAGATTATCCAGGCGGTACAACCAACACCATGCAACGGTGATTTATGGTATCCAGCAGATAAAAAACTACCTTGAAGTAAAAGACCCCTACCGACCAATAATTGAAAATTGTGAGGCAAAGATGAATGTTTTTTACAGCCAATAACCGCAGCCAGTAAGATATTTGAAATTATTTTGAAAATATTTGCATATTTTTATTAAAAAAGTTTGCAGGATTAAAAATATACTTAACGGACGCAAATAACAGCAGTGGCGTGTTTTCGCACTGCCGTTTCAAGCTTGCACCGCCGCAGCCATTGACTGTTATTTGTTGTTAACGCCTGTTTTTTCTGTTGTCGCAAAAATAAATGTAAATATTTTAAAAATAATTACAAAAAAGCTTGCACCTTATAAAAATGCGTTGTATCTTTACAGAGTAATAATAAAACAAAAGACACAATGAAAGACGGCATAGTAATAAAAAAAGACATCACAACAGAAGCAAAACAAATACTTGCAAATGCAATGAATAATTTTTGTAAGGTTGAAAACAAAGAAGAAAAAGAAAAATCTATGTATATAGCCGAAAGACATAATTACTGGTTAATTCAAGGGTGTAATAACATGGAAGCAACAAAAAAAGCCAATGAAGACTATGAATGGACAAGGTAAAATAATAAGGGAAGAATTTTTCCCTTATTTGGTTCAAAATGGATTTGATTCAATTGGCATTGTTTTTTGGCTTGATTTTGGCCATTATTTTAAAGTACAATTAAAAAGTGAATATGAAAAGACAAAACGTTATAATTCTAAATTACCCCGACAAAGAACCAATTTGCCGGGGTAATTTCAAAAAGCTATGTGAGGAATTCAATTTTCCTTACCACTCGCTTAAAATGAAAGATTTTCCTATCGTTCTCAATGATGCAACAATCTATCGAGTGCCGTTTAAATAGGCGTTAACGTGTGTTGTACGCTGTTTTTCATTTACTTACAAATTATTTTTACTTTTTTATTGATATAGTTTGCAGATTCAAAAAGAATGTTTATCTTTGAAGTGTCAATAAGACATAACAATTAAAACAAAATATTATGAACGCAATCGAACAATTAAACAGCATCAAAGGTCAATTAAACTACGTAAATAATGTTTTATCAATTGGCGGATTAGAAGCATGGGAAGCTAAAGAATATTCAAATTTAGCTAAAGAATACGAAGAAGAAATTGTAAGACTTACAAATCATATTGAAGCAAACATTGAAATATTTGCATAATGGATTATATTAAATATGGAGGATTTACAGTACCAATGCCTAAATTAAATAAAAAAGAAACACGGGGCGGCTCCCGGCAAAATGCTGGGGCGAAGCCTAAATACGGTGAACCGACCACGACAATAGCTTTTCGTGTGCCGATTTCAGAAGCGGAACTCATTAAGCGATTAGTCAAAACATTGCTTAATAAATGGGCGGCAGATTACCGGAATAATACTAAAACCCTATGAAAACAAACAAAATAATGGTCAGAAAGATGGGCGAGTTTGAAGTGAACCAACGGACAAAAGACGGTTTCTTCAACGCCACGAAACTACTAAATCAATGGAACAAAAATTTAGGTGCTAAAAAAAGCATTGACCACTTTTTTGAAAATCAAGGCACAAAAGACTTCATCGAGGTGCTTCAAATTGAAGAGAATTTACATACACGGAATTCCGTATATCTAAAATCCAGAGCCTCCAGAGGGGAAAATGCCGGCACATGGATGCACCCTATCCTGTATATCAAATTTGCCATGTGGATCAACCCGAAAAAAGTGTTAAAAAATGTTAAAATTAGGTAAAAATTTAAAATAAATTATATAAAATAACATAACCTACTAAAAACTAAAGCATTAAAAATTAAAAATAATTAACAAAACACTTAACAAACCCTTTCAAATGTATTATCTTTATATCATAAAACAACCCAAAAACCTAAAACCGATGCTTTAGGATAGAACTTCTTTAAAAAAAATACTAACACAATAAAAACCGATGAAAACCCCAACAAAAACACCAATAAAAACAATACTAATTGCCTTGCCTCCGGCAGTAGTCAAAAAAAGGGCGGAAATCGCCAAAGAGCAAGGGCGGATATTAAAACACCTTGACCTACAAATATACCTGGCAGGGTTGCAGGTGATCGAAACTACCTTAAACTCAAAGCCATGAATTTCAAACAAAGAGCCAGGCAAATATCCTGCCTTGCAGACCTCCCGGAAGGCGACCTGGAGGTAAACCTGCTCCACAGAAATGTTCGCTATATAAAAATAAACACCAAGACCGACCATGTGATGATCCTGAAAATTGCAACCAACTGGCGGGGTGAACCCGAAAAAGAACTAGAAATTGAAGACTTTGCTGACCTGCCGGCAGATGTGCAGGAGAGGATCGAAAAAAAATTAATAGAAAACACCCCAAAAAACACCTAAAATGAAAGCACAAATCAAAGAGGTACAGCAGTACTTCAAAAACAAACTACTAAAAGGCGAATTTGAAGCTACCCAATTAGATAAATTTAGGCTTAAAGCCCTCGTAGATGGAGAGTACGAATTCGTAATATGGGTTGGCAATATGGACATACCCAGAAGCACAATAATTTACCACGGCGACCTCAGTTTTATGGCTGTACCTTTCTTGGAAGAAGAAGCCACCGAACTAAACACACTACTGCGAACGTTTTGTAAGGCGAGGTACGAGGCTATACGAGATGAAAAAATTGCCGAGCTGAAAGAGATAGAACAAGAGATAGCAGAACTAAACAAGTAAACATAGGGGGGCAACCCCCTTAAAGCACCCAACACAAATGAAAGGATATTCACACGACATCGAATGGCTGTTGAAAAAAGCAGAGTATAAATCCCTCGGCTATATCAACGGCTGGAGGATAAACTGGATAGAGGTCAACGGCAGCAAGGAGCATGGCGGCTACCTCAACCAGCCCGAAGCAACCGAATGTCTGGCGCAGGGGCATAAAACAGACACGGTGAGCCTCAAGAACAGAGGTACGCACACCATAACCTCGTGCGACATCGTTAAGTATATGGCAAGTTGGGGATAGAACGCACGAACCTATCAGCTTGTAGAAACTAAATAAATAGTGCGAATGTACCAAGTTGGAACGACACCCCCAATTTGCTATATACATTGTTAGGGTGCGTTTTTATTCAAATCAAAATGAAAACAGTTAAATTTTTTATGTGGTACATCGGGGCAAAACCGAAGAACATTAAAGACGTTATTCAACTTATTAAACTTGTTATACGTCAAAAAATAACAGAATTGTGGTGCAAACGAAAACACAATCAATGGGTTCAAATACAACCATATTTGCATGGTGCTGGTAAATACGTTTATAATGGCTATAAGTGCAATGTTTGTGGAAGGATTCACATTGCGTATGAGGTCAATTCTTAAATGCACCCTAACGTTTGGCGGTATGATTTCGTGCCGGATTAGAAACCACAAAATTATCAATTATGCAGACAGAATATAAACAGCAGGAACTTTTCAATACCACTGAAATCCGGCATGAATTATACCGTGTGTTACCGCACGGCATCTGCTTTGCGTTCGGGCGGGATTTTGAAAACGAATTTGTCAATTTAACACTGAATTTTATATGAAAAAGGAAACATCAATAAACCACAGCACCCCGCCTGACGCAAAACA
>CAYGOK010000024.1:0-8751 GCA_964351585.1 uncultured Gammaproteobacteria bacterium
TAAGGCTATAGCCTTAAATATTATTTTATAATTTTCTTATTTTTTGTTTAAAATAAGCTATTTTTACTAAATAGTTTCCTAACGTTATTAATTATACCTTTTTATATTTAATTTGTCAAATAAAAGCTGACTATTCTACACGATACTGCCGAAAAGTCATGACTTTTTGCCATTCAACTACAAAATAGTCATCTAAGAAAAAAGGAAGCTGAGACATTTTGCCTGGCTTCCTTTAACAGTCATTTTTTAGACTCCTGTGTACATTTCCATGGCCTCAAGCATAAAACTATCATGCTCAGTGCCTTGTTTAATAGGTACGATCAAGTAGAAGTTCTTATCTCCTTCTCTTTCAATTACTCTATCAAGCGAACCCATGTTGATATGCATACTATAATTATCAAACCAAGTAGTCGCGGTCATTAAACCCGGTTGACAATCATGAATCAGCTCGCAACGATCGAATAAAAAAATGGGCATCATCTTTCTCAGCAAAATAATATCGGCATACTTGGCCGAGAAATGCCTAATTTGCGCCCTAGTTAAAATTAGACTTCTGGCGTCTTCGACTATTGCCATAAAGGCTTCTAAAGCATTAGCCGAACCTTCAAAGCGATATGCCCGTACTCTCGTTTCTGATGTCGACGGACTATCACCACCAAAACAAGCTGCTGCTTCAACCGCAAAATTTCTCGCATGATAATTTGGTTTGACCAATTTAGCATGGTTAACTTTGAGACACTCTCCGGACAAAGCTTCAATCACAAAGGACTGTTGTTCAGGATGTAACCAGAAATTTGGTATCGGGTCACCCTCCTCTTCTGCCAGCAACTCTTCGAAAAATTCGAAGATTGGCTGCGGTTCATTCACTAAATTTTCCAGCTGGGCCCGACTAACTTTATGTCGGGAAAAGGCCTGCTCAATCGCTTCTAAAGCGATGGCGGCCAACTCCGGGCTGGCACCGGCGTTCTTTTTTAAATCTTCGTTAGCTTCCATCGTTTTGGCCCACCATGTCGGGACTTGTTTTAGGACATGGCCTATATTGAATTTATTTAAAGTATAGCATATAATGTCAAAATATGAAGAAAATAATTTGCCTTTATGGCCAACCAGGTTGCGGTAAAACAACGCAATCCGATTTATTAGCAGCCGAGTTCGGTTTTTCTCAGTTTGGCATGGGTGACCGTTTGCGCGAAGAAATCGCTTCCGGCTCTATTTTGGGCCAAAAAATCAAGCCTCACGTTGATGCTGGCGTTTTAATTCCAGACGACCTAATGGCTGAGATTATTAAGGAAGCTGGTCAAGATGCTGGTGAAGTCGGTCTGATTTTTGATGGTTTTCCGCGCATGACTTCCCAGGCCGCTATGCTTGATGAGATTCTGGCTGGTCTTGGGTTAAAGGTTGATGCTTTTGTTTACCTACACTTAAGCGCTGAAGATGCTTTAGCAAGAATTAAATCTCGCGCCGCCCTTGCTGGTGGTGGACGTGAAGATGATACAGATGAAACGGCAATTAAAAACCGCTTTGGTGTTTTTGAAAAACAATCTGTTCCTCTTTTAGATTTATATCGCGACAGAGGCTTACTCCAAGAAGTTGATGGCAGCCTCCCTATCACTGAAGTCTATAGCTTAGTGAAAAAAAGTTTAGGGCTTTAAAAGCCTGTTCAAAATAATAGTGAAATAACTGGTTGAACTTGGTACTGAAACTAAGCCAGTAGCCTCGGCCTGATTAACATTGGCGAGTATCTCTGTGTTATCGCTTCCTAAACGCGTAGCCGCCTCTAAAACAACCGTAGCCGACATCGGCGAGTCAAGATAATCATCATTATAAGAATACAAGCGATTATAGTCACGACTAATAATCGCTTTTTTAGTTTCTAAATCTTTTAAGTTTGCCTGCTCCGTTGAAAGATAATGAGAAAAATCAATTGAACCAATAATGATCGTACTATCAGTCGCCCCACTAGCTTCAATTCTATTAGCTAAAGACTGACCAAGTAAAAGCGCTTGCTCCTGCGGCAAGCTGCTTTTTAAAATAATCGGCACAATTTTTGCGTCCGGAAAATAATATTTAACAAATGGTACAAGGCCATAAATAGAATGCTCATTTAAAAAACGTTCCGGCTCAGAAACAGCTAGTTTCTCCTGAGTCAACCAGTCAACCCATTCCTTATCTGTCCCCACTGAACCAGTGAGTAAACGATAATCAATAGAGCCAGTAATAGCATCAGCCGTGCCACCATTTTCATGATTAGGTCCAACGATAATTACTGTTTTTATTTTTGGATTACTAAGTTTAGAAAATAACTCGGCCGTATATTCAGCTGCTAAGTCGTGATGAGGCGCAATCGCTGCCACAATTGGCGCTTTAATTTCGCTATCATTATTCTCCGCTGCTAATTCTTTAGCTGCTTGTTTTTCAATAGCTGTATAAAACAAGGGCCAGTTATAAGGCACCGGGATAAGCAAATCTTTGGCTTCGTTTTTTTCTAACTGAGTACTACTACTTTTTGGTTGCACGGAAAAACTATCAGTCAAAAATAGATAAGCCAAAATACCGACAACTAGAAGTGTCGGTATTAAGAACTTTAATTTATTTGTTAGCTTGCCTAAAGTCATGCTTTAATTATTCTAGTGGCTTAATATTAATTTCATCGCCTAGAGCTGAGAAATCTTTAATACTTGGAGCTAAAGAAGATTGCAGCAAGACTGGCTCAACAACATATTTACCAGCTTGCTTAACGCGTGCGAAATAACTGAAGTAGCCATCGGTAATTCCGGCGCACAAATCAATCTTCTGCCAATCCTTATTAATGAAGAAACTAATTTCCTGCCCCTTAACATTATACGGATAACGTAAGTGGCAATCAGCCTTTACGCCAGGATGATAAGTCGAGGTTAAAACCTCTAGGCCACTTGGTAAAATATCAGTAATGTCATACCAGCCAGCTAAAGCTGTCTCTGAGAAGTGGCTTGTTAGTCTAACTTCAACGATGTCAGATTCAGAAAATTCTGTAGTCTCCTTTCCGTTAACTAAATACTTTTTTTCAATACTAATTGAATTGTCGCTGGTTACTGATGTTACTGGCATATCATAGTAAGTTGTTGCCAGTAATTTTCCAGAAGTTCCGGTTAATATTAAACGACTAAGATGTTCGGGGCTAACACTAAAAGTATAGCTCTCACCCAAACCTAATTCCTTTTCAATTTTTTCACCATCAACTTCAATAACAAAACTAGCGCGATCAGATGGAGCGCTCGCTACAACTGCTTGCAGGTATAAGGCGCGCTCTAAAACGACTAAATTATCTTTAGGCGCATTATCAACAGCGTACTTCCAGAATTTTTCTGCTTGTGCGTCTTTTAGGTTAGCTGATAAAACAGCCATCAGTGCGCTAGCAATTGAATTCTTATCATTATCTTTCTCATCAACTTTTAAGCGAGCGTAGTCATTAAACTGCTCGCCATGTTTTGTTAGAAGTTCAGAATATAAACTCCTCGCCAAAGTCTCATCGCCAATCGTCTCAGCTGCTAAAGCTAAGTATAATTTTTCTGATGCAGTTAGTGTTTCTAAACGACTAAACTCACGTAAAGAAATAAGCACTGGTTCTTCTAAGGCAGCTAGTCCCGAAAGGGCTAACACTAATTCCTCCTGAGAAACTTTATCGGAATTATAAATCTGGTAGAAATATTTCTTTAAGGCGATACGTTCAAACATATCAGGAGCCGCCATGGCTGCTAGAAATGATAAACGTGGATCAGAACTTGAATAAGGTAAAAGCGAAACTCCGCCTTCGCTAGTTTGATAAGCCTTTAAGTCAGCAAATGATGCCTCCCAATTAATATCAAACGAAGCTGATAAAATATCTAAAGCAACCGCGCTTGATAATTTTTTATCAACTCGTGCGCCACTACTATAGCTCAAGCTACTAACCTCAGGATAATAATGACCACGATTAGCATCAAGTAAAACTACTTGCGTAAATCCCTGCTCTGCTCCAACTAACTTAGTAGCGGAAGTAATTTCTTGTGATTGTTGCTTGCGCTCCTTAAGGCGTGAACTAATAACGGAAAATTTCTTAATCACGGCGTCTTGTTTATTACCACTTTCAGCGCTAACTCTAAACTGAAATTCACCGGGCTTAAGTTCGCCAAGTGAAAAATAGGCTGGCGCAAAAGCAGAAACTTCTTTGCTTGAGGTTGCTAATTTAAGTGAAGATGATACTAAGGAAATATTTACCTTTTCATTTTCTAATAATTCATTGCCAAACACTTGTGCCTTAACCATCGGCTCATCGCCGGACAAAAATTCATTAATAGAATTACTTTCTACGAAGAATGGTAGAGTCGCAATAATATCTGTAGTCGTTGCGCCTGCTTGTAAATCATTGGTAATTGCCTGGATACCTAAACGCCAAGAAGTAATATTATCAGGGAGTTTAAATTTGGCTGTTGCCTCACCACTATTATTAGTTTCCACTTGGGTAAATAAGGCGATATCAGGAAAATCAGAACGACCGCCACCATCGCCACCACCACCCTTCTCCGCGCCTCCACCAAAAGTAAGATTGGCATGCGTAAACGAAGTAAAGTTAAGACCGGGACTAATCATGCCGTAGATGCTACTAAGCGGAAACATATCCGGTATACCACCAAGTGCGCCCATCGCTTCATCAACTGCGCTTAAATTAACTCGTGCCTTAACACCACGACCATTCTTGTCGCTAACTGTTAACTTAAGATTGACTTCTTCGCCAGGAGCATAGGCCGCCTTGTCTGTTTCTGTTGAGATAGAAAGATCTTTTTCGTCTTTATTATAATAAACGTTAAACCAACCAAGCTCGCGATATGACTCACCGTCAAACCAAGCAGAATTCACAAATACATTAGGCACATCTTGCTGCGCAAAATTGAAATTTAAACGAGAATCGGTACTAACTTCATAATTGCGTAAGCCAGCCTGAAGAGTCAGGAAAAGATAGCGGCCCTTAGGCGTAACTGGTAGGTTGTCATTATCTTTTAACAATAGTCTTACCTCCTCGCCAACCTGATAACCCTTTAGATGTTCCTCTTCTTCGGCTAAGTAATAATATTTAAAGCGCGGGTCAGAAGCTTGAAGGTTATAAGCACTAACATACAAGTTCTTCTTAATCACTGCACCAGAATTATCTGTTGCAGAAAGAGTAAGTTCGTAAGAATATTTGGCATCAACTGGTAATTCAAAAGAACCTAAGCCATCCGCACCAGTTACAAAAGTCTGAGCCGGTAAAACAGTATCTACTTTATCATAAGTATAAGTCGGATAAGATACTTTATTAATAAAGTCATAGTAGTTACCAGTTTCTCTAGCAATATATTCAGTCGCTACAATTTCTGCTCTAACTGCATAATTAGTTGCTGGAGCGCCCTGCCAATTATTTGCGCGCTGAGATAAATCAATGTTGTGGAGATTGACTTTAACCAGAACCTTATCTTCTGTCGCGATGCGATCAGTTGATGATGTGCCAAAGTTAATTTTCGTTCGAAAAACTTGGACATTATTACTAGCAGAAACATCACCTATTTCCGATAACTCGGGAATAACGCTAATAGTATCATGACAATATGGACTAGTTAAATAATTCATATTGAGACAGCTCTTAGTAGAATCATATTCCAAATTAATTCTACCTTTCATATCAGTCGTCGCCACTGAATTTTCTCTGTCATCCCAGAAATCACGTCTAAGAGAAAACTTTGCTTTAGCTAGCGGTGTACCATCAAAGAATTTTGCTTCAACGCTATACTTAATTTTCTCACCCGCAAAAATAACGTCTTTTTCTGGCGTAATACTGATTTGATAAGGGGGTTTTGTATAATCCTCAACAATAATATAACGAGCGCCGTATAAATCTTCCCCATTTAAAGTCGCCTCAAAAAGATAATAGCCTGGACCAAAACCAGTTAAATCAATTTCTCCCAAGAAAAATCCTTCTCCATCAACCTTTACTTCTGTTTTAGCAAGAACCATTGGTTCTGCGCGGTAATCAAACATTGACTGATCAACCACGCTAATAACTAAAGTTTGGTTAGCGGTACTAGTAGCCTGACCACGTGGCTGAGCAAAGCCCCAAAAATTTATTTTGTCATCTGGTTTATACAAAGAGCGATCAGTATATAAATAGCTCCAGTAATTATCTCTTGGGTCGCGATAATCACGGTTATAATAATTATCCGAACTCATAATTAACTGCTTGCCGTTTGCTTCAACAACAAAGAGATTAGTATTTTCAGGGTCAAATTTATAATTCATTCTCGCAACACCAGATTCATCAGTTTTAACTGATTGCTTCGTTTCTAAATTTGTGATTGTAGCCACAACCGATTCTTTCGTCTTTAAATCATTAACCCAGAACAAAGCTTCGTCCCGAGCAACTGCTAAGTATGTAGCTAAATCGGAAATTTGTAGAAAAAGCTGGTCACGACTTTCTCCTAAAGAAACCTCAATGAAATAATAACCAGCCGGTAAAGAATTTGGTAAAACTAAATAGCTACCGCCATCATTTTTTACAACAGGCAATTCGTAACTAGACACTAAAGATAGGTTTGATTTATTAACCTGAAATTTCTCACTAGCAACTGAGGTCCAATAAGGAATATCATTATATCTAGAAAAATCATTAGCAAAATTATCACGACTATTATAGTTATAAATCTTTATATTTGGACTCTCGCCACGGTCATTAGCGACAAAGACCTGAAAAGCTGGATTCTGGATGGTAGAAAATTCTCGGCGCTCGGCTAATAAGCGAATAGCTGCTTCGCCCTGACTATCGGCCTGGGTTTCAAATTTAATTGTCTTTGCTTCCGCTAATTTTTCACCGGTCTCCCCGCGACTAACCGCTTCAGATAAATTGATTGTATAAATCGTACCAGTAGCCAATGGCTGAGCTGGTATAAAGACCATCGTGCGGCCATGCTTTTCAAAACGACCCTCTACTTGTGGCGAAATGCTGAATGCTTGTTCAAAGCCTTTAATATCTTCACTACTAAAATCAAATTCAATACCAGTGTTAACCGGTACATTATTACTCATATTTGCCGGAATAGATGAGACTACTTTAAAAGCGTCTTTTACCTGAAAGGCCCAGGAATTATTATTTTCAACAGTCAAACCATTATCATTAATATACTCAGAAGCAATTTCTAATTTATAAACCTTCTTGTCTATTAAATTTTCCGCGGGCGTTAAAATGAACTCATAATCACTAACTTTTTTTAAGTCGAATTCTGTTTCCGGTGAAAGTTTAATACTGGAGCGCAAGCTAGCTGTTTCAGAAATAGCCGTCTTACTCTTAATCACAAAGCTGGTATCAGCTTCAATGCCAGCATTACTACTATCAGTTGCCTCGACACTAAAATTATCATTAGCAAAAGCAGCATCAATTCTAAAAGGCGCAAAGCCAGGGCCTTGTGGCCAGAAGCGAACTGCAGTCGCTAACATAATTACTACTAGGGCCATGGCCAAAGCGGGACGTAAAATTTTTGGTTGAAGACTAAAGCTGAAGCGCTTCTTGTCTCCTGTTTGTTGGTTATTCATAGAAAAAGCTTGCTTATGACGCTCGGCCGTAATTTCCGCTTTTAGACGTTCCTGGAAATCAGGGCTAGGCGCACTTGTTTCGTAGCGGGAGCGACTTAGCATCTCTCCTGCTTCTAATAACGCCGCTGTTTCCGGATCATTACAATCCTCTGGCTGCAAATTGGCTGACCAAGCTTTTTCTAGATTGTCCGCTTTATATTTATTCATATTTTTGGCAAATAACTTTAAATTTTTGCAAAGCGCGATGTACCATCACGCCGACATTATTGGCATTAGTTTTCAAAATATCAGCAATCTCAGAGTGGTCTAGCTCTCCGTAGAATTTTAAAGTTAGAACTTCCCTATCTTTGTCTGATAAACCAGCTAAGGCTCGCTCAACCAGCTCTCTTTCTTCGTGACGCAGAAAATCAACTTGCTGATTCTGA
This sequence comes from uncultured Gammaproteobacteria bacterium, assembly GCA_964351585.1. Taxonomy (GTDB): domain Bacteria; phylum Patescibacteriota; class Patescibacteriia; order Patescibacteriales; family UBA12465; genus UBA12465. The sequence goes on from CAYGOK010000024.1 coordinate 8,001, forward strand.
CTTTCATCTCCTGGCTCACTAATATTTTCTAGAGCCACAGTCGGCCGACGGCTGTTGTAGCGATAATGGTCAATTAATTTATGACTAGCAATACGGTACAGCCACGCCGAAAAGGAACCTTCTCGCTGAGGATTAAAAGAGTTTAGGCCAGTAAATGCCTTCATAAAAATAACCGAAACAATGTCCTCGGCTACTTCTTTTCCGCCGACTCGCTTCAAAACAAAGCCGTAAATCTTCGGAAAATAAAAATCATATAAGACCGCAAACGCATTATCGTCGGTTCTTGCTCGCTCTACCAGCATATTTTCGTTATTCAATCCATCCAAATGGACTACTTCCATATAACGTTTAATAATGATATTAATTACACTTGTTTAATTTTTTTAAACACAGATACCAGCGAAGAGCCTAGTAATGCAAGAAATAGAGCTGGCGGTATAGAGCGACGCTGAGAATTTTCATCCAAGACAACGTCTTTACCATACAAGATGCGACCGCCAACTTGGCTCTGCGAAAATAACTCAGAGAATTCCCTCGTCCAGCTACCCTCAACATCAAGCGCAACGGCATAGGGGAAAATATGCTCAAAATTATCAAATATTTTTTCCGGATGATTATGAAAAGTTAAACGATCTTTTTCAGCAACCTCTAAATATCTTTTGAAGCCAGCAATATAACGAGCCGCTTCTCTTCCTTTAACTGTTTTAACTGATAAAGAAAGACCAAAAAAGAAGATAATTAAAAAAGAAAG
>CAYGOK010000024.1:8851-10034 GCA_964351585.1 uncultured Gammaproteobacteria bacterium
TAAATTCATTAAAGCTCGACGATACCAATGATCTTTATCATGAACATCTTTTAGTTTCTGTAATTGAAAATTAATGCTAGATAATCTAGAATTAACTATAGGCGTTATTTTTATCAAGCCATCAACTGCCAATTGAATTATTTCTCCAGTAATCGCTTGGTTGGAAACGTAGCCGGAAGAAATAACGCCGACCTCGGCAGGACCGAGATTTTCAGGTGGCTCAAACTCAGTCACAATAGTCGGACGACTTAATAAAATATTACCATTCGCTCGCCAAATAATGGATAACCGTATAAATATAGAAAGCGGGAAAATAATTAAAAACATATGTCTGTATTATACCAAAGAATTACCAATTGAACGATTTAACGGCATTATTGAGACATATTGACAAATAATTGTTAATCTTGTATAATTGAAAGTTAATCTAAACGATTAATCGTTGGAAGTACTTTGAAATATAAACTAAAACAAATCATAATCATGAAAGCGAAACTTTTATTTTTGCTAGCGATTATAGTAATTGCTGCACTGGCAGTTTCTTGCCAAAAAGATGAGATCTTTGACCCCGCTAACCACGACGGTCTGTACCTGAAATCGGCTGCTTCCGGAGAAGTAGTTCGTATGTATTATATAAATCCTGAAACTGGAAACGGTGGCATCTTCTACTATCCTGCTGATATGTTGTTTGTTGTTGAGGCAGATAAAGCTGAGTTATTAAATGGCTTTATGTTGAAAATCGAAGACTTCCACATCTTAGATGAAGGAAAAGCCGTCTTTAGAATTTCTGAGTTTGACTCTAAAGCACTACTAGTGGGCACTGCTGGCAATAATACTATTTATACTCCATCTTCGGAAAATGTGTATGCCGACAAACTTCCCTTCTCAAAAGAAGATTACGATGCGCAAGGCAATGACGCTACTAATCGTTTTGGTGGTTTAATCAAGGCTGATAGATATGTCTTTGCTATTAAAAATGGCAGCGTCACAGCCTATGATTTAATTGCAGGAAAAATTTTTTCCACTGACTCGCGCTTGGATGGCGACACCTGGCACATAATCCTTAAAGAAGATCCTACTTTCCTTTCCCTGAGATACTTGGAAACTTCGCCAATTGGCAACGTTTTTAGTCTCTCCTGGTCTGGAGGAAACAGAAAAGGCTACACTATCGCGCGTTAAGCCA
>CAYGOK010000025.1:0-8647 GCA_964351585.1 uncultured Gammaproteobacteria bacterium
AAAATCGTCAAGCGCAGAAGAAAAAAGCCTTGATTGGTTTGGATTTGAAGAAAAAGAACGAATATTTGCGTCGTATCGGTAAATTACCGGAAAGCACAATGCGTCGTTAGTTTTTTGTTTTCGAAAAATTTGCTATCAATTTAAAAGACCGCTTTAATAAGGCGGTCTTTTATTTTATTTATTCTTTAGTCCTGGAATAAAACGTTTAATCCCTAGAAGAGCAGATTTCTTCGCATATTGTTTTATTCTATCCTTAGCACGTCTCGTTTTCACAAATTTTAACCAATCCTGATTTGGGTATTCACGATTTTTTTCAGTTATGATTCTTACCATGTCACCATTTTTCAACTCTTGATCAAGTTTTCCTAACCTATCATTAATTAAAACGCTAGCCGCTTTATTGCCAATATTAGAATGGACGGCGTAGGCGAAGTCGATTGGAGTTGATTGCTCCGGTAATTCAAAAACATCTCCCTTAGGGGAAAAGACAAAAATTCTATCCTGAAAGATATCAAGTTTTATTTTTTTAACTAACTCATCAGTATTAAGAACTTCTTTTTGTACCTCAATAATTTCTTTAACCCAGTTGGGCGAGGCGTGGCCCTGTTTATCTCCGTCATGTTTATAATACCAATGAGCGGCCAGACCATAGACATTTTCTTCATGCATTTCTCTGGTTCTAATTTGAAATTCAGTTGCCTTTTCTTCGGGTCCGTAAATAGTTGTGTGTAAAGATCTATAACCATTTGGTTTAGGGACCGCGATATAATCTTTGAAGCGGCTCGAATTTGGTTTCCAGAGTGTATGAATTATTCCTAGAGCTTTATAGCAATCATTAACAGTCGGTACAATTATTCTTAAAGCAAACACATCGTAAATTTCATCAAATTTACGATTTTTTTCTTGCATTTTTTTATAAATACTATAAAGATGTTTGAAGCGCATCTCTATTTCGTAATCAATTCCAACCTCTTTCAACTTTGGGGTTAATTCATTTTTAACTCTTTGAAAGAAGCGGTTGCGTTCAACTTTTTTTTCAACTTCATATTTATATTCAAGATCATGAAATTCGTCCGGATAAAGAATTTTAAAACAAATATCTTCCATTTGCCATTTTAAACGACTAATTCCTAAGAGCCCAGCAATGGGGACGTAAATTTCTAAAGTTTCTCTAGCAATTCTTTTCTGCTTTTCCTCTGGCAAGCTGTCTATTGTTCTTAAATTATTTAAGCGATCACAGAACTTAATGAAAATCACTCGCAAATCATTAGTCATCGCCAAAAACATTTTTTTTAAATTTTCTCTGTATCTTTCAATGCCACGGTATTTAATTTTTCCTAATTTAGTAATACCGCGAACTAGGTTACCGATTTCGGGTCCGAATTTTTGTTCAATTTCTTCTAAAGTTTTGTCTGTGTCTTCTGGGACATCGTGAAGTAAGCCGGCCACGATGGTAACGAGGTCAGCTTTAATTTCTGTTAGCAAATAAGCAGTGTGGAGCGGATGATTAATATAGGGCTCGCCACTTTTTCTCAATTGCCCCTCATGAGCTTCAACGGCAAAATCATAAGCCTCTTTCAAGATACTAGAATCAGCTCCGGGATGATTTTCGGAAAACTTTTTTATTAGCCTTTCTATAGTCATAGCTTTTTATTTTTTTTATTTTTATGTTATACTATAGTAGTTAGATTATAGCATAAAAAACTATATTTGAAAATTCATAACTTGATTTAAATGAAAAAAAGAATTAGAATTTTATTCATTGTTTTTGCATTTCTTGGCTTATTTTTAACGGTCAATTTAGTCGTCGCCCAAAATTTTGGAACCGATGAAATTGCGACTGGTTTAGATGGATCTTTAGCTGGAGTTGAAGACCCGAGAATTGTCGTTGGTCGCTTTATCCAATTTGCCTTAGGTTTCTTGGGTATTTTAGCAGTTCTTTTAATAATGTATGCTGGGTTTTTGTGGATGACGTCTGGCGGGGATGAAGAAAAAATTAGAAGAGCCAAGAAGATTTTGATTAATGCAGTTATTGGTTTGATAATAATTTTATCATCTTGGGCGCTTACAACTTTTATTTTGAGCAGATTTAGTAGCGTTATTGGCGGTGGCGGTGGTGGGCCGATTGTTGTTAATCGCCCCCCTGGTTTTGCTAATCCTGGGGCTGGGGCCATTGGTAATTGTGCTGTTGAAAATATTTATCCTTCTGATGCTCAAAAAGATATTCCAAGAAATACCTCTATTTTAATAACCTTTAAAGAAGAACTTGATCTCAATTCGGTTTGCGTAAATGATTCTGGGGCTAGTTGCGCTTGTGACAATTCAACAAGCTGTAATAAAGTAAACCCTCTTGTTTTCCGCCTCTTCAAGAGTGATTTGGGAGATGCCTGCACTACTAGTTGTCCTTCGGTGAACACGAATGTTATCGAGCTTATAGTCTCATTTACCTCTGATAAAAAGACTTTAATTTTATCTCCGCTTAATTATCTCGGTTCTTCTAGTGGGCATACTGATTACGGCTTTAAAATTAATGGTGATTTAAGAAAGGGAGACGGATCTTCTATGTTTGCTGGTTGCGCAGTTAGGAATTTAGAAACTAGTTTTGTTGTTAGTGATATTTTGGATTTGCAACCACCAATAATTCAATCGGGCAAGGTTTTCCCCGCCCCTGATAATGGCGCTGATACCCTTGGTCTTTCCTCCCCAGCGATAGCAGCGACAGCTGAAATGGATGTTGTTGCTTGTCCTCTTGTTTTCTCGCCAGCGAGCGTTATCTCAGTTAGCCCAAGCCAAGGGGCAGGAGCGGCTACGGTTAGCCTTGATTATAAAGGGGGAATTAGTAATTTTAGTGTTTCTGTTCCGACCGGGAGTGCAACTAAAGCACAACTATTTAATGCTAGTAACGGAGCCTTGCTTGGTGTAGCTGACTGGAATCTTGAAAATAAAGCGATTTTTCCTGGATACTTAACGATTGAAGCTAGTAGTTATGAGGCTGGAAATCTTTGGGATATAGTTATTAGGCCAGAAACATTAGCCGACACCTTAAGAATAAATAATTCAGTTTATACTTTCTCTGATAACTCTGTTAATAATAATATTAAAGTTGTAACTAATTGTAGCTCTAACTCGGCTTCAAATCTATCACTTCAAGCCGAATTAATTCAGGCAGTTATTAGTGGCCACGAAGATGTAACGTCTAGTCTTGATGGTAATAAAATTAAACTAAGAGCTAAAGTAGCTGGCTCAAGTGGTAATAATATTTCCTTAAGTACAGTTGGTTCTAATTTTTTGATGATCAAGCCATTCTCTGGTGGCCTTAATCGAGTTGACTTAAGTCAGGTTGCAGATAAAAAAGATAAGCCTAGAAATTCAGGTATCCAATTTTCTTTTAATGAGCCAGTTAATCCAATTACTGTTTCTGGCTCTGCTGATGAAGTTTCTTCTTTTGTAAGAGTTGTAAATTATAATACGGCTGCCCGCGGAGCAAACTTAAGTTGTGAAAATAATTCCGATTGCCTTTCTTATAAATGTGACAACGGTACTTGCCGGGGAAACTATTTGGATGGTAACTTCTCAATTTCTAGTAACTACAGAACAGTTGAATTTTTATCAAATGAAGAATGTGGAATTAATGGTTGTGGAGAGACGATTTATTGCTTGCCAGCAAATAGTAATCTAAAAGTTGAGATTAAAGCAGCTGATTTAAAAAGCTGTTCTAGTTCGGCGGAATGTGCTGCTCTTAGCCCTTTTACTAGTTGCGCCGCTAGTGGCTTAGGTTATAATACTTGTCGAAATTTAGATGGAAAAAATTATCCTTTATCTAACCTAGCTTCTTTAAACGGAGTTGTTGATCTTGCTAATAATTCTTTTGACGCTAATCGTGATGGGTTTTCTTCTGGTCCACTCTCTTTTTATAATGAGAATATTGCTAATCTATCCGGAGGAGATAATTATAATTGGTCGTTTTTCATTAGTAACGAAATAAATTTATCACCACCAAAAATAACTTATATCAGTCCAAAACTTGGACAACTTCAAACTTCCGTGAGCGATCCGATTGATATTAATTTTGATAAGCTGATGCTAAATCAAACTTTAAAAAGCGGAAGCGTTAATATTTTTAATGGCAAGGACACTTTTAATCATAAATTAGTAAATCTAAAAAGTTCAGCTCCTAGTCCTTTTGGTTTTTGGATTAGATCAGAAAATATTGATACCGCGCCTTTAGACTCCGAACCAGATTTAACGATTGCCACCATTAATCATACGCCTTTTGCTGAATCAACCACTTTCTTAGTTCAGGTTGGCTCTGGAGTAAAAGATATTTATCAAAATTGTTATAAGGCTAGCGTTGGGCCTGATTGTCCTACTACTCAAGCCTCTTGTTGTTTCGGTGTAGAGACAACGGAGCTTGATAATCAAGGTAATTGTGTTTTTTAATTTTTAATTTTTTTTCAAATGCTTAAAAATATAAAAAATTATTTTGTTAAAAAAAATAATTGGCAAAAATATTTATTTATTTCCTTATTATCTCTTGGTTTCATATTTTCAAGAGTCGTTTTAGCACAAGACTTTGGTACCGATGCTGTTGGTGATGGTCTTGGCGGGGTTTTAGGCGAAGCTGATAGTGATCCAAGGGAAGTAGCGGGAAGAATAATAAATTTTGCTTTAGGATTTTTAGGCCTGATTGCGGTTTTGATTATAATTTATGCCGGCTTTAAATGGATGACATCTGGTGGGAGTGAAGAAAAAATTGCTGCGGCTAAAAAAACATTAGTAGCTGGTGTCATGGGGCTAGTGATTGTTCTTTCCTCTTGGGCTTTGGCAACTTTTATTTTATCTCGATTTAGCCAGGTAATTAATGAGGGGACTGACATCACTTATAATGATGGGGATATTAGGAATTGTGGTTGTGGTGGTTATACAGTTTTTAGGGAGGGTTCTTGGGGTCCTTGTATCGGTGGGGAGTGTTATCCCGATGATGAGGAGCCTACTAGTTGTAATGCGAATCCTTTTGGTGGAATTTGTTCTCCACTTGATGTTATTTGCGCTGCAGGAAGTTATTGTGACAATAATTGTTTATGTCAAAAGGCGGGTCAGGCTGGTGATTCTTGTAACTTAAATACGGATAACGCTGTTTGCGCTCCAAATGAGAATTTCTGTGGCTCTTATTTAATTTGTGACCCAGGCTCTTGCACCTGTATGGGCTCACCGGTTATAACTGATATCAGTCCTCTTGGTGGTTTTTGTCAAAACCAACAAAATAAAAGTTGTAAAAGCGATAGCGATTGTGGTGGCGAGACTTGCAATTTAACTGCGCCCAATGGAGCGGCGGGAAATTTTTTAACAATTTTTGGTAAAAATTTTGGAGAATATCAAGAAGGTTCTAGTCGCGTTATCTTTATTGGCTCGGGCAACGAAAGAGAAGCTCTAAATCCCGCTAGTATTAACCCTAGCTGTATAAATTCTTGGCAGGATGACCAAATTATTATTGCAATTCCAAACGGAGCAGGAACGGGGCCAATTAAAGTTGAAAGCGATGGTTTATCTGACTTAACTAATGATTCTTATGGTCCCGTAATTCCTGACTTTCGTTCCAATAGCATTGTTCGCCCTGGTCTTTGCAATATTAGTCCTGGTCAAGGTCTTTTAAGTGAAGAGGTCTCTTATCAAGGAATAAATGTTTATGGAGGGACTGCTTATTTTGGAAATTATACTGCGAATGTTGCTGGACTCGCTTCACAATTTAATCAGCCCCATGGCTTAAGTGGAACAGCGAAGGTGCCAAATATTAGAGCGGGTAAATCTGGAAGTTTTGTTAGAGCCCCAAGTAATGGCACGGATGAGAATAGTAATTTTTTATTATTTACTAAAGAAAGGGAAGCTAATGAAGGAGCTTTTATTTCTTATTTTTGGCCTCTTAGTGGTAGCGCTGGTCAATATGTCACAATCTTTGGCTCTGGCTTCGGTTCAACTAAAGGAACATCAAAAATTTATTTTGGAAACACAGAGGCGGTTTATGATTTTCCTGAGGCTTGTTTAGGTTCAGTCTGGAAGAATGATCAAATAATAGTAAAAGTTCCGGCTGGTTTAGATGATGGCAATTATGTTTTATCAGTTAATTTAGCTGATAAGGTAATTGATACTAATAGTATTAATCCTTCAGCTTTTATTTTTGATAAAAATTTAGATTTAAAAACAAGTCTTTGTAAAATGAATCCTATTAGAGGTCCAGCTGGAACTAAAGTTGGTTTATGGGGTGAATATTTTGGGGCTTTAAACTCGGAAGTCACAGTTAAGTTTAATGGAGCTAATAGTAATTTTAGTGCTTTAGTTAAGAAGGATGGTCGAGCAGATTATGTTCTTGCTGAAGTTCCTCAAAGTGCTATTACTGGACCAGTTAGAATTTTGAAGGGCGGTACTTATGGAAATGAATTAAATTTTTCTGTTGGCAATTGTTCTTCTGATAGTGACTGTGGCTCGCAAGTTTGTTGTCCTAAGGGTACTTATAAGGCGGGAGAATGTTCAAATTCTTTAGATAGATGTTATGTTGATATTCCAAGCTCGGTTTATGAATGGAATTTTAATACCAATTTTAATACTAATATAGTTGATGAGAATGAAAGCTGTGCTGGTTTAGCGGCTATTTACGGAGCCTGTTTTACCGGTGGCTGTCCTAATACTCCTGGTTCTTGTTCGCCTTATCCTGGTGGTCAGAAAATATTTTCTACTGATTGTAGCCAGGATTGCTCGCTTATCCCTGGTTGTCGTCCTGGAGAAAATTCTTGTTACTATGATATAAATAGCGATCGTTGTTTAGTAGCTTTAAGTGGTGGTCAAAATTCAAGTTGTGAATTAAGCAAAACCTTTGAATTTGAAATTGAAGATAAGACAGTTACCGCTAATGGCTATTGTAATTCTAATAATCGCTGGGAAATAATTATTGCTAGCTCTTGCCCAGAAGGCTTTACTCGAGGTGAGGGTAATAGATGTGTTGATCTTAGTTCGAATTGCTCTGCTTGTTCCTACGGCTTGAAATGCGAGGCACTCGGAGGAGTTGGTCGTTGTGTTGCTCCGAAAGTTTGTCCGAGCGGAACTATTTGTGAGTCAGTTACCGGCTCTAGTTCTGGTAATTATAAATGTGCCTCTACTAAAGCTGCTAGCTGTGATTGCTGTTGTACTATTGGCCAAAGCGCTAGAGACTGCTGTGCTTATGAAGCTAAAGACGGAACTATAGTCCAGCTTCAATGTGGCGGCACTTGTGGCTCGGACTCAAGTGATGATGGCGCTGGTTTTGGTCGTTGCGGTGGTTGTGCTAGCGCCGGAGATACTACACTTGAAAGAGACTTGGCCTGTAATTGTAGTGGCAGCTCTGGTCAATATTGTGAAATTAACGACAATAAATTTCCTAGTGGTTTTTGCACGGATTGTTCAAGTTTGAGCCCTGAAAGCTGTTTAGATCATGCTGCCTTTTGTTGTTTAGACTCAAGAGGAACAGCTGATACTAGTGATGATATTTGTCGCGGCGGGGCTGGTGATACAATTAGCGACGACCCAGCTAATCCTAATTTCGGTTATTGTGCTTATTATAATTGCGCTGATAATGAAAATATTTGTGCTTCAACTTACCCAGTTAAAATTGGCTCTTATTCTAAGTTAGCAACTTGTGAAAAATCTTGTCCTGAGGTTGATCCTTGTACTAAGATAGGTTCTGATTTTGAAGCTTGTAATAGTGATAGTAGCGGTAAATGTTGCTTTGACGCTAAGACTAATACTTGTAGTTTAGGCGCTGCTATTACAAGTGGTGCGCCAGAAGATCTTGGCTATTGCGCTTACTATAACTGTGTTGCTGATGGCGGTGCATGTGCTTCTGATTCACCTCTTAAAATTGGTACTTATAAAAACTTGAGTGAGTGCGGACAATATTGCGCTAATCCTCCAGCGGGGATGGGAGTTTCTTGTAGTAATACCAGTTCTAATACTTGTGATGTATCTGTTTGTAATGCCCCTGGTTTTTCTTGCTTAACTGCTCTTGGCGACTTTGTTAATGATGATAGTAGTGATTGTGGTGCTTGTTGTTGTAAACCTGTCACAGTTGAGGGGCAAAGTGATGCCTGTAAAAATGTTAACGAAGTTCTTTCCTGTATGCCTAATAAAGGTAATTGTAGTGGTAATGATCGTGGTCTTTGTTGTGGTTGTACTGCTGATACTGACTGTGGTAACGCGGAAAATGTTGGTTGTGGAACTGATACTTGTTGTGAGGCGAGGCCAGAGTTTGTTAGTTCTTCACCAGAACATTTAGCAACCGGAATTTGTCGTAATGCTCTTCTAAATATTACTTTTAGTCAATTAATGGACGCTAATAGTTTAAAGGATAATATTATTTTAATTGAAGAAAAAAATCCTAGCACCGGACTTTGTCCAAGTGGAAGCATGGTTGCTTATGGTTCTAGTATTGAAGATGCTTTTGCTAATAAAAATTTATTAGCTAGATTAAGAGTTAAGTTAAAATATTCTTGGCAGAAATTGGCCTTAGCGATTTCTAAATCTTACGCCCAAAAAGCTTTAGCGAATAAGCCAAGTGAGAGTAATTTGTATTGCGCTGTTGAAGGTAATTTAAACATGGAAAATAATTTAACTCAAAGCA
>CAYGOK010000026.1:0-4313 GCA_964351585.1 uncultured Gammaproteobacteria bacterium
GGACTACGTATAAAAAAGAACGCCTCGCCAGAGGTGTTCTTTTTTATATAGCGCCATAGGCGCAGGAATCGAACAGGTTGGAAGCGATTCTTGAGTGAGGTCGGAAGACCGAGCGAAAAGGAGAGCGTCGGACAATATGCCGGGGGCATATTGGACGCCAACCCAGGACAAGTGAGCGAGCCGCTCCGCCAGCTGGCGGAATGGCGGCGAGTGAGCGCGATAATTCCCCTAGGGACTACGTAATTAAAAACTCTGCTTATACGGCAGAGTTTTTTTGTGAGCACTTACTTTTTTACTTCTTAGCTTCAGTCAGCTCTCTTTGACGATCGCTCAACCAATTATCCCAAGTGGCTAAGTACTGAGGAAAACTTAGTTTGTTTTTTACAATATAATTTAACCATTCTTGGGCTAATTCAGTTTTGCCTTGTTGTAAGGCTAATTGAAAGTCAGAGGTTTTTCTTAATCCTAATTTTTCAATCAATTCCTATTGAGCTTCTTCTGTAGTTCTTTTTGTTTCCATTTTTTCCTCCAATTTTTATTTATTAAAGTACATCATAGTTTACCATAAATTAACCAAAAAGTAAATACTTAAATAGCTAATTTTGTCACATTGAGTTTTTTTATTAACGCGCCTTTGATATAATTCAAATATGCTTAATATACTTCTCAACAAAATCGGCAGTTATCAATCAAAGATTCTATTATTATTTAAATATACCTGGGCTGTTATTTTTTTACTGCTAGCTGGCAAAATAAGTAGTCTTATAACAAGCGCATTCAATTTATATTTAACTGGTACTGTCTTTATTATTACACTCTCACTGCCTTTAGGATATTTATTAGGAATTTTTATCTGGCGCCTATACTATAAAGCCGAATGTAATATTTGTGGCTGGCAAGGTAAATCATTCTTAAATCAGGATGCTGGCTGCGGACGAATAATTAAAAAAAGTATCTGCGCATCCTGCGAATCCCATTCTAGGCACAGATTAATGTTTATTTACTTAAATAAAATAATACCAAAAAATAAAATAATAAAAATCCTACACGTTTCTCCGGAATTATCCTTACAAAAATTTATACAAGCACGTAATAATTCTGATTATCTAAGCATTGATATTGATCCCAGCATGGCAATGCAGGCAGAAAATCTAGAAAAAATGTCTTTTTCTGATAATCAATTTGATTTAATTATCTGTTCCCATGTATTAGAACATGTTAAAAATGATAAGCTAGCGATTGCGGAAATTTTTCGAGTCACAAAAAAAAATGGGATAGCAATAATAAGTGTGCCAATTGACATACACCGAGCAGAAACCTACGAAGATGAAAACATAAAGTCGCCAGAAGATAGAACTAAGCATTTCTGGTATCAAGACCACCTTCGTCTTTACGGCTTAGATTTTCCCAATAAATTAGGGAGTGCTGGCTTTAAGGTAAATACGCATTATTCTGATAGAGAGCTTAGAAAAAGATTTATGAAACTACACGGACTTGTGAAAGGGCAAATATACTTTTGCTATAAACTATAAAAAACAATTTTCAAAAAGAACGCCAATCGGCGTTCTTTTCTTATACTATATATCTAAAAAATTAATTCAACCTGTCCAAAAAGCGACGAATCAAACCGCGCTCCGCTCTCTGTCTTTTGTTATCATTCCAGGTTTTAAGATTATCAATTCTTTTCTGGTCACCTCCATACTTATTCGTGTCGTCCAGGCGACCAGGCATCCGCCCATACTTCGCTTCACTGCTATCTGCTTCTGCTAATTCAAATTCATCTTCGTCCTTCTCTTTTACATCTTCGTGATCCGGTTTATCTTCTGTTGTTCCAACGGCAAGCATCTCACCCTTATCATGATCGACGTGAAAAGATTCAAGATTACTAAACTTAGAACCACGACGCTTAAATGAGTAGTCGCTAATACTACGCCTTACCTCTTCAAGTCCTCCCTCAGGCAATTCCTCATTAACTTCCGGTTCTCCTAATTCAACCTCACTTTCTTCCTCTTCTTTTTCTAAAAAATCAGAATCAGGATCAGCTACTTCCTCAATTGGTACAAATTTGTTTTCCGGGTCATTAGCATTTACAAACTCTTCCGAATTAACGTCATCACTAGCCTCAAAAAACGGAGTCTCATCGACTGGCAATGACTTTTCTAACTGCCTTACGGTTTTAACTTGCTTGGTTGGGTCTAACTCCAAGGACTTATCGCGAGCAATGTAATTTTCAGCACTACTTCTCATAAGATTTTCTTAAATAATTATACCTAAATTATATATTAATTTTACATAAAAAGTCACGTATTTATATAATTGACAAAAATATAGATATGTGCTATAATTCTATATTGTCTTTTTTAGACAATTTCTTTAACAATTAAATAAAACTAGATAAAAAATGAAAAAAGCGATGACTTTTATTGCTCCGGCAGTGAAAACTCTATTGTTTCTGCTTTTTCTTTATAATATTGGCATATTCTCAATTGATTTACCAAAATCAGACTATGTTTCTGCTCCGGAAAAATCGGACAGAGGCAGAGGGGATATAGAATACTTAAACGAAAAAGTTAGACGAGCTGAAAAGCTGGGCCGAGGCTACACGCCTGAACACTATTTCGCCGACTTAACCGACATTAAGTTGAAACAGAAGGCGAACGACTTTGACCGCTACGCATTGATGGCTGTTCATCAGTCCATTCAAAACCTCCTACAAGTCTTCCATAACAATTTAGCGGATGGACGAAGACGCTTAAGTGATGCTGAGTACGAACAACTAATGAGTCAACTTGAAGTTGCTCGACATAAGCATCAAATGAGACTTGATCCAGAACACCAAAAAGCCCAGGATGCCTTAGAGGCAAAAATGGCTCAACCCGGTTACTGGACAGGTGTATTCATTAAGGTTATTAATTGGCTGAGTCTATTCTACTTAAAGAATCTGCCTTTAGCCTTTATTCTAATCTTACTCTGGTGGTACAAGGACAAACAATCTTTCCGCATTAACAATCCGCTTAGCTTTCTAATTTGCTTGTTGCTCTATCCTGTAATAATAATCAGGGTTTGGAGAAAACAATTTAATTTAGGGAGTCGAATGTTTGCGATGAGCATTGAACTTAAAAGGCGCCAGAAGGACATTTTCGCATTAATTTCTGATGATGAGTTAAGTGACCTAAAAAGGTTTGCTAAAAGTAATTTGAAGATTAGCGACTACCGCACCTATCTGGAAAACCGCGGCTTTACGAATCGCCAAGCGTTAACACCGCTTGTCTTAATGACAACAGTTCTCCTGTTAGCACCTAAACTACATGTTCATGAACTTCCTGATTATCAGGAAATAAAAAGCGCTTGTTGTTTTGCGACCTACAATGCTTCTGACCATGTAGATAACGATGTTGGCTGGGATGATTTTTCATCCTCAGCCGCTAACTTAACTTGGCTAGACGCACTGATTCCTCGCTCTTTGCCGATGGCAAAAATATGGATGCTATTCTTACCGGAAGAAAAACCAGGATTTAAGGACAATCCTGATCCGGTGCCAATGGTTGGTTAATAATTTTAGATAGCGCCCTCAAATTGAGAGTGCAAAAATAAATTATTAACTTAAAATCCATAAATAAAATGAAAAATATCGCTATTATCATTACCATTATTATCTTAGTTAGCACCGCCCTCAGTCAAGCACAAACCGTAGTTTTGGAAAATTCTTTCCAGACTAATCAGGATGGCACAACTGTCTCTATCCAAAAAGTAGAGGTTTCAGTTGGTCGGGCAAAAATCAAATTTGATTATAAACCAAACGCCCCTGATGCTTTAGGAATTGTTATTCCGGAACTCTTTAAAACTAAATCATTAGACATTAATCTAATGGCAGTTAAAACGGGTGACGGTGGACCAGAGGACAGATTTGCTCTCGATATCTGGGTCAATAAACGTTTTCCTAATTTCGGACTTATGATTGACGTCGGTCGCTTAGTAAGCAAACACCAAGCTCCTTGGGACTTTGCCGGGGCAATGATTACTCACCAGCGCTTCAGTCTTGAAGCCTATGCTATGACTTTCCACTCGATGATTGGAAATAAATGGCGAGACAGTGATGTTATCTACGCCTGGGCAGCCTATCATCCCGAAAAATCTTTCTTCTCAATCGGTTTGAAGGATAAGGAAGTTTGGGCATATGCTGGCACGAGAAACTTGAAAAGATTTGGAAATTTTACTTTCAGTAGTTACGACCCAAGAAGTGGAAACTTCTGGTTTAAGTCACAAAGTGGCTTCGGCGAAATTAGCCAAGGATTCTTTTCCCTGGAAACATA
>CAYGOK010000026.1:4413-8579 GCA_964351585.1 uncultured Gammaproteobacteria bacterium
AAAAGTAAAAGCCCGACTCTAGTTCGGGCTCTTGCTTATCTTCAGCGATGCTACCTGCGGGATTATTGCTTAAGCAACATCGGCTCGACGACTGGCATTATTTCCATCATTCCCTCTTCTCCGGAATCAATTGCAGGCATAGGACGAACAACATCGTCTATAAAAGGCATCCATTCGGGCTGCTTACTTAATTCGGCAATCATTTCTTTAACCAAAGGAACGACAATATAATTCTGTCCATAATAGTATACCATATCAGTTGGACGGTTAATAACTGGGAAGATTAAAGCTGGAACTAATAATTCATCATTCTTGCCGTTATCATATTTCCAAGTCTGGACATAAGCGCGGGTCGGAGTTCCTAGTTCTATTGTCTGTAAATTTTCTTCAGACATATAATAATTGCGATTAAAGCCACCATTTTCCGCTGTCTTTACTATTACTGCAGAATCGGTTTCAAGTACATAATCAGAAGCCTCAAAGTTATAAGGGAAAAGACCATACATACTTGAGACCGAATTCTTTAACAAATTAACGGTAACACGCAAACCATAGTAACCACCATTTTGATCACGAACTTCTTCGCCATCAACAATTAATGGATAAACGATGTTGGCCTGCTCAGGAATATAGTAGCTAGCCTTATCTTCAGACGCTTCATACCAAGTCCTCCAAGAATTATCAACTTGAGCCTGACCATAGTGACTGCGATTTACTTGGTGATCATTTAAGAAACGATCAGCCAACGCAATAACTGCACTATCAGCTGGAACATCATTAATCTTTAAACGAAAGCTGTCCCAGCATGCCTGGTCGTTGCCACAAGCATCTCTTTCGGCATAACCCCAACGATTCCAGTTCTCATAAATATTTACTAAATCTTCCTGGAGATCGAAAGAAATTATTAAACCCATATCTCTATCTTCAATGACAGAGAAATTAGCCATCTTCAGATTCTGGAAAGTATCAATACTAAGATCAGATAGACCAAAAGAATTTAAAGTCCTAACCATGCTGCTAGCAATATCTCTCCCTCCCTTAATACGACGATAAACTGCAGCGCTCTCCTCGGTTAGCTCAATTGAATCACCAGCATAAACATAATTAAAACCATAGAAAGGCGGCATAATCATCTTAGAAGACGCTACGCCACCACCCATACCCACTGCCACCGGCAGATCTGTGGTGGCAATATCAGACTCGGCTAATTCAGCACTAACAACGCTAAAGTTGGCAGTAGCTGAAGCATCAGCTGCTCCCATTCCTAGGGGCGCAATTGCTGAGCGCTCTTGCATAACGTCACCAGTTTGACCAGCAAGACCAGCTAAGCTGCCAAAGGCACCAGCAGCTACTTTAGTAATACCCTCACCGTTACTAGCCTTATTAAGACTTAAAGTCCCGACAGAACGATTGTTCATACCGGAAAAATTAATGAAAGCTAGAAAAAGTAAACTAACGACCACCAAAGATCCGGCGGCCAAATAAATTTTCTTATTCATAAAATTAAAATTAAACATCTTATCAAAAGTAAATTTTTGCTTTTCGCCAAGTTGAGCCTCGGCCATAATCTGTGACTTAAGTCTCGCGGCAAATTCTTGATCGAACTTAGTGTCCGGTCGAATTTCTTCCATCCGGTAAATAAGTTTAATAACATCAGCTTCATGCTCACGCAGACTTTCGTCCAGCGCATAGAGCTCAGCTAATATATTTTTTATGTCATCTTCCTTCATATATTTTAATGATTACTGGAACAAGAATAATTGAAACTACTGAAACGCGAGTCCGAATATCTTTCAAGGTTCGACTAAGAGACATTTTTACCGCCCCTTCACTTTTATCAAGATAATCAGCAATTTCCTGAAAACTTAGTCCCAACCAAAATCGCATAATAATAATGTCCCTGTCCTGATTTTTTAATTTTTTCAACTCTTCTTTTACCGCTCCAATTTGCAAATTAGTTTCTACTTTAGCAAACAAATTTTCCGGATCAGCCAAATCCCAACAATCATCAATATCAATATTTTCTTTCTTCTGGCGATAGTAGTCACTCACGGCGCGGCGAGCAATTGCATAGAGCCAGGCAGAAAAACTTTCAGGCTTACATTGAGAGATATTTTTCCAGGCTTTCATAAATACCGTACTGGTAATATCTTCGGCAATTTCCTTATTTAATGTCTTGTAAAAGATAAAGTCGTAAATCGGCTTAATGTGGCCATCATAAAGCCGACCGAACGCCTCGGCATCACCTTGCTTGGCCGCATTAATAAGCGGCAATTTATCTCGAGAAAATGAAGTTATGGCCATATTATATACTTCTATTATACTAGACGCTGATTAATATAAAAAGTAACTAAGGTCCTAAACCTTGACAAAATGATATAAATATGCTATAATATGACTATAAATAAATGATAAAATAATATGAAAAAGTTAAATTTTTTCGCAATATTACTAATTTTTGCGCTTAACTTAATTCCCTGGCAACCAACAAAGGCCGCAAGTACCATTTATGACATTAAACAAAGCCAGTTAAAAAATGGCTATGTTACTGTTAGCTGGCTAACAGAAAAAGATACAACTGGCTATCTTGTTTTTGGTACATCTCAGGACAATATGCCTTTTCATGTTGGCAGTGCAACTCCCGGACGTTATCATAGCGCCGACCTAACTGGACTTATAAGCGGACAAGCATATTATTTTAAAATTTATGCTCAAGGCATTAATGGTGGTCAGAGCGAATCATTCCTTGGTTATGTTAGTCCTAAATATATCAAAGATGAAACTGGAACAGAGATAAGTGATATGAAAAAGTTGCAAACTACTGATAAAGGAATCGCTTTATCATTTACGACTAGCAAGGGTTCTAAAACTGAAATTCGTTATGGCACATCTCTTGATAAGCTAACTAAAGTTTGGCGCAACTCTTCTTATCGCACGGATCATTTTGTAATAATTACTGGCCTACAGGCAGACACAAGATATATATTTAGAGTTACTGCCACAGATAAAGACGGTAATCGTCGCGAACAAACTGAGGAGTATAAAACATCTTCCTACCCAATTAACGAAATTAAGATTAGTAATTTAACTCCAGAAAGTTATGGACAGGCACCACTGATGCCGGAAAACGCTTTTATTTCTTGGGAAACTAATGTTATTACCACCGCGGAAATTAAATATGGCACAAGCGCAGATAAGCTTAATAAAACGATTAAATCGAGTGTTGTACCTGCTTTAGGTCATCAGCTCATCTTAACAAATCTAGAACCAAATACTAACTACTTCTATCGTATAAACTTAAAAAGTCCACTATTACATAAATCTTATTCTAGCCAGATATACTCTTTTAAGACCGCTCCCTTAACATCTGCGTATTTAAATATGCAATTTAAAAGTGGTGACTTAGTTAAATATAAGACAACCACCTACCTGCTTTATAACGACCAAAAGGTTCCTCTATATAGCACAGAAAAAACCAAAACTGTAGCAAGTAATACAGGCGCACGCAGTATTGAAAAAAAATATATTGATGAGTACATTGAATCAGATCCATACTGGGGCATATTTCACGATGGACAAGTCGTTAAAGAGGCTAAGAAAAATACTATCTATCTAATTGATGGCGAGTATCGTCGCCCGATTGCAAACTGGCAGGTCTTCTCTTACCTTAACTATCAGGCAGACGATATTGTTATTGCCAGCAAAACGCAACTAAGTAAATATAAATTAGGAGCAGCCATAAACCACTCTAGAGAAATTACGGGTTCTTGTCCTTGGAACAATATCCTAGCCAAGACAAAGGATGATTCGGCTGTCTACTTAATTATTAATGGTCAAAAACTACCCTTCCTTGACGAGGCCGCTTTCAAGCGTCAAGGTTACAAATTTTCCGATGTACAAACCATAAATACTGCCACTCTTAACGGTCTTCCGGTCGGACAATTAATCATTTAAGTTACCCTTGCCAAATAAAATATCTTTTGTTATCATCAAAACATAAATTATTGGCTTTAAACAGCCATTATTTGGTTGCGCCTATAGCTCAGCTGGTAGAGCAGCTCCCTTTTAAGGAGACGGTCGCAGGTTCGAATCCTGCTGGGCGCACCGTAATTTAGCCGACTTAGCTCAGCTGGTAGAGCAGCTGTCTTGTAAACAGCAGGTCGTCG
>CAYGOK010000027.1:0-7533 GCA_964351585.1 uncultured Gammaproteobacteria bacterium
CCCTTGACCTCTTCCATGCCATGGAAGCGCTCTAGCCAACTGAGCTAATGGCCCTATACTTATTGTCGTCTAATTTAGTTGCTTAAATAATCTTAAATGTTCTTTAAAGAACATCTAAAGTATTTATAAAGATATTTTAAAGCACTTATAAAGTTTTGAAAGATAAATTGTTCTGCAAGGAACAATTATTGAAAAAATTACCAATACTACATAAATTATACCTTACCAGAACTTCTTGTCAAGATACTATATTAACATAATATTACTTCATTGTCAATACATTGACACAATAAAGATATGGTGTTCCCACCAGGAATCGAACCTGGATCTAGAACTTAGGAGGTTCTTGTTCTATCCATTAAACTATGGGAACGATTCATGGAGCGGACTACCTAATCTTAACTTAATTATTTTATTTTTTCAACAGACGACTAAACCAACAAGCAGCAATCAAAATAGCCTCGATTTATTCTTTGACAAGCAAGGATTATTCGCCTAAAATATAAGCAGTTAACCTAGTTTTATTCACCTCTTAAAAATATGTTCAACAAAGAAAACAAGCTTGAGAAATTCAAGGACGCAGAAACCATTATCGGCGCTGCCATCAAAGTAAAGGGGAACTTTCATGGACAAGGAAATATCGTTATAGAGGGCGTACTCGAAGGTTCTTTAAAGACTGATGCTAATATTTTTATTGGCGAAAAGGCTCGGGTAACTGCCAACATTGAAGCTAAAGATTTAATTGTTAACGGCGAGGTAAGAGGAAATGTACGCGTCATTAATTATTTATCATTAGGCGGCACTGCAAGAATTATCGGAGACATTCAGTACGGTGAAATTTCTATCGAAAGGGGAGCGATCATTAACGGACAGCTCATCGCTGCTAGTGACGGAGGCAAGAAGGGAATGCGCGAACGCGAAGTTGCAAAGGAAGTAATAGAAGAATAATAGCAACAACGTTAATTCTGGCGTTTATCTGCGCCGACTTCTATTATGCACGTCTATATTTACGACGACTATCTAAGTAAATCCAAATATAACAAAACGGTAAACCGGGTTGAAATTAGGCTAACCGATTTAGCTCTTAACGGTAAAATCATTCGTCTAAACGGAATTAAAAACATAAAAGGCGCCATTCAAAATGAAATTCGTTTAGGCGCCAAGACTATTGTAGCGGTAGGGAATAATCAAACTGTTAATAAAATAATTGGTGCGATTATTGAAGCCGATATTTATGATGATTTCCAAAAGAATACACTTCTCGGAATCATTCCGGTTGGAAACGATAACTCCATCGCCGCTTCTTTCGGAATAAAAAATGAGTCCGAGGCTTGCAACATCCTGCTGGCACGTAGAATAGAAAAAATTGATTTAGGTCTTGTCGGTGAATATTATTTTTTAAATGAGGCACGCATTAATGGCGCTGACACAAAAATTTGTCTTGATGATTACCAAATAGAACTTCAGGATAAAGGGGAGATACGAATTATCAATCTTTTAAGTGATCGAGCTAACAATATCAACTCTAATCCACACGACGGTCTACTAGATGTTTTAATCAGTTCTAGGCGCAAAGATCAAACTTTATTACGCTTAGATAAGTTCCGCGTAGAAAGTGTGCGCGAAAAGATTTTGCTTGATGGCGTAGTTGAAGTAAAAACGCCAGTTGAGGTTGGCGTTATAAAAAATCGTATCAATATTATTGTCGGAAAAGATCGCTCCTTTGAATAGGAGCTTTTTTGTAAATAAAAAAAGACCGGCTTAAACGGGGAGGCAAGAAAACTTCCTCTAGAGAATCTTGCAGCAAATGCCAGAAGAACCTAGAAAGAAAATCCCCATGCTTGTCGTGCCTGTCCCGTTTAAAACGGCCTTTTGGACCTATTTTACCTACATGAAGTAACAATTTAATATAGCATACAGAAAAAATATTGTCAAGTGTTTTCTCCCCAGCTTATAAACATACTTATAAACAGAAAAGACCCGGGAATAAATCCGGGTCTTTTTGTAAAATTATATCGCTATTATTAGGATAATTATTAGACTTTTATGACAACCGGAAGAACCATAGGACGGCGCTTGGTCGAAGTAAATAGAAATTGACCGACGTCATTTCTAATTTTGTTTTTGATGTAGTCATCATCAGCTGGTGTCATTGAATTTTTGTCTTTAGCAATCTTTTTAACACGCATGCGTGTCTTTTCAATTAAGTCGCGGTTTTCCTTCATATAAATAAAGCCACGAGAAATCAAATCTGGGTTACCAATCACATCACCAGTTTTGGTATCAATGGTAACAATAACAACAATCATGCCGTCTTCAGCCATCATCCGTCTATCGCGTAAAACAATTTCAGAAACGTCACCAACACCTAAGCCGTCAACCATGATGTAATTAGCTGGAACTTTTTCCTTAGTAAGTACACCCACTGATTTATTGTTAGCATCTTTGTGAAAAGAAACGACTTGTCCGTTATCAGCGACAAAAATCTTCTCCCGCGGAATACCAACTGCTTCAGCGAGTTCGGCATGAGCACGTAACATATAATGATTAGCCTCAATTGGCATCATGTACTCTGGGTTAATCAAGCGCATCATCAATTTTAAATCCTCCTGCTTAGCGTGTCCACCGGCATGAATATCTAACATTCGATAATGAATAATTTTTGCTCCTTGTCTAACAACTTGATCCATTAAGTTCTGAATAGAGCGCTCATTGCCAGGAATAACCGAGGAAGAGAAGAGAACGGTGTCGCCTTGCTTTAAAAACACAGAACGATGATCGCCATTAACAACCCGGCTCAAGAAAGCATTGCTTTCGCCCTGAGCACCGGTACCAATAATAATAACCTTGTTATCAGGTAGTTGCTGTAGCTCATTATCATCAACTAAAATCTTCGGACTAAAATTTAAATAACCAATTTGGTGAGCAACCTCTACGTTACTATTAATACTGCGTCCCTGAAGAGAAACGCGGCGCCCAAAATGAGCAGCTAAATCAAAAATCTTCTGAATACGAGCTAACTGAGAAGCAAAGGTGCCAATAATAATGCGACCCTCGATCTTATCAAATAATTTTCCCATTTCATCACCAATGGCAGATTCTGAGACCTGATAGCCCGGATGAGTCGCATCAGTCGAGTCAGACATGAGCAACAAGACCCCCTGGCTGCCGATACGAGCGATTCGCTGCAAATCAGCTGGCTTATCATTAACTGGGGAAAAATCGATCTTAAAATCGCCTGTGTGGATAATAGTACCTAAATCAGTTTTTACAATAATAGCAAAACAATCAGGAATAGAATGATTAACGCGCATAAATTCGACTTCAAAAGCAGCGCCCAATTTAACGCGAGTAGTTTCATCAATTTCTTTAATCTTTAAAACCGGAGCGCTTTTGTGCTCTAAATGACGCTTGCGCACTAGGCCTGCAGTCATCTTGCCCATGAACATTGGCGGGTTACCAATTTCTCCCATAATATGAGGGATACCTCCGATATGATCGTAGTGACCATGAGTAATAATAGCGCCTCTTATTTTTTTAACTTTATCGCGCAAATAAGTTATATCAGGAATGATGTAATCAATTCCCGGCATATCTTCTTCGGGGAACTGTAATCCCATGTCAATCGTAATAATGTCATCTTTATATTCGATAACCGTCATATTACGACCAATCTCTTCTAGTCCACCAAGCACCATAATGCGTAGAGGATCAGAAGCTGGTCCGAATTCTTTTTTATAAACCGTTTTTTTAATCGGTTCTTTTTTTACTTCTTCTTTCTTTCCGGGTCTCCGGGAAGTAAAGCCTTGCTGACGCGAGTGGCCAGTAAAGCTCTTCCGTGGCGCTGGCGCTACGGACTGTTGGCTTTTTCCAAACATGTGTTTCTTTATTAAGTTTTATGAGTTATGTCTAACCAAGTGTTACTTGGTTAATGTTTTTTTAGTCTTGATATACCAATTCGAGATAAGACTGAAGCGATCAGCTGGTTCAAAAACAGCTTGCCCTTCAAAGCCTTTCACGCGACGGTTATGGACGTAAGTATAAGCAGGGGAATATAGAAAAATTGTAGGGATATCAGCGGTCAATATTTCTTGAAAGCGCTGATACTTAGCAATACGATCTTCGCCAGAAGCTGTGCTTCTAGCTTCAGTGAGTAGTTGATCAACTTCGGTATTATTATAGGCCGCTAAATTTAATCCCTTGGCTCCAATCTGACTCGAATGCCAGAAAGCATAAACATCAGGATCTCCGCCAACTGATTGTCCATAAAATAAAGCGTCAAATTCACGATTTCTAACCATATTAGCTGCCTGTTCCAAAGGAACCACGTCTAAAGATACGGTTACGCCAACTGCCTCCCAATAGGTTTTTATTTTTTCAGCAACGGCAGCATTATTATTAACATCAATGACTGTGAATTTAATTGTTAGATTTTTATCTGTAAGCACAGATCTGGCTTCATCTGGATTATAATTATAATTTTCCATGTTTCCGCCATAGGCTGCATTGGTTTTTAAGATTGGACCATCGGCTGTCTGATAGACACCAGCAAAAAGTTCACTAACTAAACTATCCTTATCAATGGATTTAGCTAAAGCCATTCTAACATTCTTATCTTCTAAAGCTTTGTTAGCTGTTTGATTAAAAAATACACCAAAAATTTGCGGCCTTAAAAGATCATAAATCCTAGTTGAATCTTTAACTGCTAAATCAGAACGATATTCAAAAGGTAGCACACTTAAGCCATCAACTTGACCGCTATTAAAAGCAGCTATTGCCTCAGTGTAGTCGGTAAAGAATCTAAAATCTATTTCTTCAATAAAAGGAAGTTTTCCGTAATAGTCTTTATTAATTTGAAGCTGGTACTCACGCAAGTCACCATCTTTATTTTTAGATAATGATTTAAACTTATAAGGACCAGAGCCAATCGGTTTCAAATTCAAATCAGCTAAAGAAGCTGCATCGGGACCAATCTTTTCCCAAACTGATTTAGGCATTATGCCAAAGGATAACATCTCCAAAAAAGGAGCGTATGGTTCAGGTAAAACAAATTTAATTGTTTTATCATCAATTTTTTCAATATTTACCCCAGATAATTCTGAGCGTAAAGGTGAGCGATAGTTTTCGTCTTGAATTAAATTAAAGGTAAAAACTACATCATCAGCTGTTAACTCGCCACCATTGTGCCACTTTACTCCAGTTCTAATAGTAATAATATACTCCTTCTTATCTTCTGATAAAATATAATCTGTCGCCAAATCAGTTGATAGCTTTCCTGTTGCATCATAACGATACAAACTAGAATAAACTAAACGACTTAAATCATTATCAACATCACGACTAGAAGCATATAAAGGATTAATTGCTTTAGGATAACCAATGATCGCCTCAGTATAAAGACCGCCCGAAACGGGAACTGATTTTAAATATTTTCCCGATAAAAAAAATCCAAGGTAAACAAGGTTAATTAAAATAATAACCGCGCAAATTTTTAGAATTTTATTTTCTCGCGCATTTAAAAACCTGGGAAGATATTTTAACTGTCGCCCAGAAGGAATCTTGCGAGGCGACAGAGAATAAACAAGCTTCTTATCGATATCCATCTGACTCAAGCGTCCAGAGGTTTTAGAAAATAAAAAAAATCCTAAAGCCTGCTTGGCTTTCGCCAGATAGGGAAAAATTTTATGTTTAAATGAAGTCACAGTAGCGTTATGCTTTTAGCCAAAAGGCACCAAAGGACAGCAAAACGAAAATAACGGCTAAAATTATAGTCAAAGTATAAAGTTTTTTTTCTAGGCCCCGTTTAGTTAAATAAACGCCGCCGCTACCACCAAAAACTCCACCTACGCCTGCTCCTCTATTTTGTAAGAGAATAGCAGTCATAAGAAGAATGGCGATAACTACTTGAGAAATTTTAAGCCAGAAATC
Organism: uncultured Gammaproteobacteria bacterium; assembly: GCA_964351585.1. Taxonomy (GTDB): domain Bacteria; phylum Patescibacteriota; class Patescibacteriia; order Patescibacteriales; family UBA12465; genus UBA12465. The sequence continues at coordinate 5,929 of CAYGOK010000027.1, forward strand.
CATATGATTACTTTACCTTATTCACGATTGCAAGTAATGCCTCTTTATTGTTTTCTGCCATATCAGCCATTATCTTACGATCAATGACGATATTGTTAACTTTTAAAGCGCCAATAAAGCGGGAATAGGATAGGCCTTGCTCTCTAACAAAGGCGCTAATCTTAATCTGCCATAAACCACGCATAGTGCGCTTTTTCTTACGACGATCAACAAAAGCATGAGCACCGGCTTTAGTGCGGGCAGTTCTTGCTAACTTAATTAGGTTCTTTCGGCCCCATTTATATCCCTTGACGGCCGATAGCAGTTTCCGCCTCTTTTTGACATGGGTAGTGCCGCGCTTTACTCTAGGCATACAGAAAAAATAAAATATTAATTAATTATACTGAGCCAAGGTCTTGATCGTCTTGTCCAAGGTTTTGGAGACGTTAATATCTAACCTCTTATTTCTGGTAGTATTACCAGATTCACGAGAATTAAAATGGTCTTGGCCAGCTTTTCTTTTTTTTAACTTATTATTAGCAGTTTTTGTGAAACGCTTAGCAGTTGCTTGATGTGTTTTTATCTTCGGCATAAAAGCAGATTAAAAAAACAGGTAATGACCTGAATTTAGGATTTTTACTTTTTATTTATCAATATCATAGTAAATCTTCCTCCTTGATTTGTCAAGGGTTGCTCAACCTCAACCTTAATATTCTCCACTGCGCGAAGCTTTTCTGTAAAATTAGCCATTATTTCTGCGGCTTTACGTGGATATTGACGTTCTCGACCTCTTAATATAAGTTCAACTTTAATTTTATTGTCTTTAGCAAGAAATTTTTCCGCCTGACTAAGACGCATTTCTAAATCATGCTCGCTAATACGAAAAGAAAGACGAATATTTTTAGTATCGATTTTCTTTTGTTGCATTTTTTGCTTATGAGCCATCTTTTCGCGCTCATACTTCAGTTGGCCGAGATTAACTATTTTAACAACTGGGGGGTCAGCTTTAGGATTGACTTCAACTAAATCTAGCTCAGCATCACGAGCGCGCTCCAAAGCGTCCTCAATAGTGATGCGGCCAATCGCCTCATCATTTTCATCAATCAAAAAAACTTCCGGAACACGAATATTGTGATTAGCCCTAAAAACTGGCTCCTCTTTTTTCTGCTCTACGCGGTGAAATTTAATACGCATCGTTTTACTTTCTTATTTTTTATTATTTAGCTCATTTATATCAGTATTCTTTATAACGCAAAAATAGCAAAAAGTCAAATAAACATCGGTACTTGCGCGCTTATTCTCATTGCTCTTGACAGACCTTTTTTCTTAGTATAAAATGTGGTTATTAAAAATGACAACAGAATTACTGTTTTAAAAACAAGATAAGATTCTTATCTCTGTTTTTTTCTGCTCATTGTGCCCCTTAAAAAAAGAATAACCAAACAATCATGGTGATGGTTAATTTTGATGCTAATCGGCATCATTTCGGATAACCAAAATTTTTGTCCGTTTCTAAAACGGAATCTTATATAGAAGGTTAAGAACCTTCAAATTGAGCAATCAAATTTTTTAGAGAGTTTGATCCTGGCTCAGGATGAACGCTGGCGGCGTGTCTAAGGCATGCAA
>CAYGOK010000028.1:0-7465 GCA_964351585.1 uncultured Gammaproteobacteria bacterium
AGGAGCAAGTTCCGCAAGGAATGAGAGTTCGAGTCTCTCCTCGGGCACAAAAAACAGCCATTGATTGGCTGTATTTTTAATGATAAAATTTGTAAATGAACTTTGAACTTTCACGAGGAGGATTTTAGATGAACTTTGAAAAACTTAATCCCAATAAGATAACGGCAATTCGATTTTGTATGGCGCCAATTGTTTTTGGTTGTTTGTTATACCCGCCAATGAGAGCCATCGCCATATTGGCGATGGTTATTTCTGAAGCAAGCGATATTGCCGATGGATATATTGCGCGGAAATACAATAAGACTTCTGTATTAGGAAAAGTGCTTGATCCGATCGCGGATTCACTTTACCATCTCACTGTTTTTTTGGCTTTTGCCATTAACGGTTGGATGCCTTATCTGTTTCTATCCGTATTTATTGGAAGAGATTTGATCAGTTACACTTTTCGCCTTATCTGTATTATCAAAAAGTCTGATCCTTCAGCCAGAAAAAGCGGTAAAATCAAAGCATGGGCTCATGGAATATGTCAAATTGGAACTGTATTGCTTTTTTGGCTATTTGGAAGGGGTGATGTAACAAACGCATTATCTCTTGGATTAATTGTTTGCGCTCTAATGATAACAATTGTTTCAGGCATTGATTATCTTAGACAGACAGGTCGAGTTTTTTTGGGTAATGCATAGCATTTTGGGTCCTTTCGCACTGCGTTTGGACCCGTTTTTTTCTTTTGCCCCCATTTTCTGATATAATAATTAAAGTAAAATATATCATATGTCAGAAAATCCTAATAAAACTAATAATATTAATAAGGTAAATAAGTTGAATTATGAAATTTTACAAAAAATGTCTGATTTAGCCACAGCTGGATTTGGTTTAGTTGCGGCTTTGGCATGGAATGAGGCAATTAAATCTCTTTTTGAAAAAATATTTCCTAAAACAGGAGGGATAATTGCTAAATTTATTTATGCTGCCATCATAACGGCTGTAGTTGTTTTTATTACTATTAGATTGGGTAAGCTTGTCAATTTAGCAAAAAAAAGGCTAGTGGGCGATGAAAATAATGATCTTGACAAAGTTAAATAAAAAGAATATAATTAATTTACTCCTGATAAAAGTTTTATCCACATTTTTTTGACAGTATATCCCTGGACAAAGAGTCAAAAAAAGCTTAAAATAATTAAGCAAATATGAAATACTTAAATAACACTATTAAATCTCCAAGTCGGTAGGCAAATTTTTTTGCGCAAACCACTCTGGAGAAGAGGGGTTTTTTTAATGCCAAAAATCAGTTAATTGGAAATTGGAATTTAGTAACTGGGACAACCAAGTTTCTAAATTCTAACTTCTAATTCTAATAAATCAGATTTAAGAAAAAAGTTTTAGAAGGGGACTTTGACAATTCAATATAGGGTAAATCCAGCATAATTTGTAATGCTGGAGTAAGCAATTTCAAAGAGAAAAAAATATATATTAGTTTTTTTTGTGATCACAATTCTTGTGATTAAACAATAAGAGCAAATGGTGGATGCCTAGACATCAAAAGACGATGAAGGACGTAGCAGCCTGCGAAAAGCTTCGGGGAGGTGGCAAGCAACCTTTGATCCGTAGATCTCCGAATGGGGAAACCCTTCCAGTTAGAAGGCTGGAAATCCATGACTGAATACATAGGTCATGCGAAGGTAACCCGGTGAAGTGAAACATCTCAGTAGCCGGAGGAAAAGAAACAATTAATGTCTATAGATTTATAGCCCCCCTTTAGGGGCGATAAATCTGTAGACTTGTATTCCGTGAGTAGTGGCGAGCGAAAGCGGAACAGCCCAAACCATAGTGTGTGTAGTATTATTAAGGGTTAGTTCTTCGGAACTAATTCAAGATAATATTTAAAGGTGTATGCCGTTGCCATTATGGGGTAGTAGATTAGAACGCAAATTGCCATACAACAATTTAGTATGAATAATTCTTCCCTAGTGGAATGGTCTGGAAAGACCGACCAAAGAGGGTGATAGTCCCGTACGTGAAAGGGGTCTTATCATACGGTTTTAATTCTGAAGTACTACAGGACTCGAGAAATCCTGTAGGAATCCGCCGTGACTATACGGTAAGGCTAAATACTTTTGATGATCGATAGTGAACAAGTACCGTGAGGGAAAGGTGAAAAGTAGCCCGGTTAGGGCGATGAAATAGTATCTGAAACCATTTGCTTACAATTGAGTTGGAGCTCAAGTGGCCGCAAGGCATTACTGAGTGACAGCGTTCCTATTGAAGAATGAGCCAACGAGTTTATTCTGTGTTGTTCGTCTAATCCCTAAAGGGAGGAGGCATAGTGAAAGCGAGGGTTAATAGCCCGAAATTAAAACAGCACGGATAAGACCCGAAACCGGGTGAGCTAACCATGAGCAGGGTGAACCAAGTGTAATAGCTTGGGGAGGCCCGAACCCACTAGCTGTGCAAAACTAGGGGATGACTTGTGGTTAGGGGAGAAATTCCAATCGAACTCGGTGATAGCTGGTTCTCCTCGAAATAGCTTTAGGGCTAGCTTCGGAATTAGGCCTGGGGGTAGAGCACTGAATGAGAACGGGTCCGCAAGGATACTTTTTTCAATCAAACTCCGAATACCAGGTACCCGTATTCCGGAAGTCAGACCGTGGGGGCTAAGCTCCATTGGTCAAAAGGGAAACAGCCCAGATCGCAATTTAAGGTCCCCAAATCTATGTTAAGTGTAGAAGGCGGTATCATGACTCCGACAACCAGGAGGTTGGCTTAGAAGCAGCCATCCTTTAAAGAAAGCGTAACAGCTCACTGGTCAAGTTGTCTTGCGCCGAAAATGTAACGGGGCTAAACATAGTACCGAAGATGCGAATTTTCAGCATTAGCTGAAAGTGGTAGAGGAGCGTTCCAAACGAGACGAAGCGGTATCCGCGAGGAGCCGTGGATTGTTTGGAAGTGAGAATGTTGGCATAAGTAGCAAAAATCAGGGTGACAATCCCTGACACCGCAAACCCGAGGTTTCCTGGGCAATGAGAATCAACCCAGGGTTAGTCGGTCCTAAGGCGAGGCTGAAAGGCGTAGTCGATGGACAAGCAGGTTAATATTCCTGCACTACTCTAGTTTTCCGATGGGGGGACGCATCATAATTTATTAAGCGTTTTTTGGCTTAAGGCGTTGACGACCAGCGGTATGATGGATAGGTAAATCCGTTCATCAATAATACCAATGTTGGCAAAAGAGAAAACCGCAAGGTGGACTCAATTTAATTTTGATTGGTGCCAAGAAAAACCTCTAGGGCTAAGATTAGAGTAACCGTACTTAAACCGACACAGGTGGGTGAGGCGAGTAGCCTCAGGTGTACGAGAGAAACTTTGTTAAGGAACTCGGCAAAAAATCGGCCGTAACTTCGGAATAAGGCCTGCCCACGCAAGTGGGCCGCAGCTAAAGATGTCAAGCGACTGTTTATCAAAAACTTAGGTCCCTGCTAAACCGTAAGGTGATGTATAGGGGCTGATGCCTGGCCAGTGTCTGAACGTTAAGGGGAGAGGTTAGTCCTTCGGGATGAAGCTTTGAACTGAAGCGCAGATGAACGCCGGCGATAACTATAATCGTCCTAAGGTAGCGAAATTCCTTGTCGGGTAAGTTCCGACCCGCACGAATGGCATAACGACTTGACAACTGTCTCAACAAAGTACTCGGCGAAATTGCAAGTGTCGTGAAGATGCGACATACCCGTGGTTAGACGAAAAGACCCCATGAAGCTTTACTACAATTTGGTATTGGTCTACGTTATAACATGTTTAGAATAGGTGGGAGCCCAAAAGGCGCCAGTGAAATACCACCCTTGTTATATTGTAGGCCTAACCTATTCCCGTGAATCCGGGAAAGGGACAGTATCTGATGGGTAGTTTAACTGGGGCGGTTGCCTCCCAAAGAGTAACGGAGGCGTTTACAAAGGTTGGCTAGCTCCGGATGGAAATCGGAGTGATAGTGTAAAGGCACAAGCCAGCTTTACTGAAAGGCCTGCAAGCCGATCAGTTGCGAAAGCAGAACTTAGTGATCCGACCGTTCGAAGTAGGACGGCGGGAGCTCAACGGATAAAAGCTACTCTGGGGATAACAGGCTGGTCTGGTCCAAGAGTCCATATCGACGACCAGGTTCGGCACCTCGATGTCGGCTCGTCCTATCCTGGAGCTGGAGAAGGTTCCAAGGGTTTGGCTGTTCGCCAATTAAAAGGGCACGCGAGCTGGGTTCAGAACGTCGTGAGACAGTTCGGTCTCCTATCTACCATGGGCGCAAAAATTTGAGGGGTCCGCTTTCTAGTACGAGAGGACCGAAAGTGACGAACCTCTAGTGTACCTGCTGTCCTGCCAAGGGCACCGCAGGGTAGCTATGTTCGGTTTGGATAAACGCTGAAAGCATATAAGCGTGAAGCCGTCCCCAAGATTAGATTTTATTGGCCACTCATAGACGATGAGTTTGATAGGCCTCAGGTGTAAGCGCAGTAATGTGTTCAGCCGAGAGGTACTAATGGCTATGTTTAATCACAAGAATCGTGGTTGCAATTGCTTTTTCAGTTTTTGCAATGCGGATTTATCCTAATTATTGAATGCAGAGTCTGGGTGCTTCTAGAAGAGAGGTCACACCTGATCCCTTCCCGAACTCAGCAGTTAAGCTCTCTATCGCCGATGATACTCTTCATTGGGGAAAGTAGGCCAGCGCCCGGACCTTGCATTCAAACATCAAAAAAACATCCTTAACGGGATGGTTTTTTGTTTTTATTAAAATTTTAATATTTACTCGGCAAATTTTTTTGTAGGAAAATCCTTAACAAAATTTTTAGGCAATCTTGCTCCTTTTTGATTTAGTTGGACCATAATACTTTTAAGCATAGCTCTGATATCTTCTGGAGATTTATTTTCAATGTCTAATAATTCTTTCAAGCAAGTATCGTTTTCAAGGAAAATATCACGTTGTCTTGCCTCGGTTATTTGAGCAATTACAGAAAACGCATCATCATAAAGTTCCGGATTTGTTTTTGATATTTTCTCTAAAACATCGACTGCGTCTTCTTTATTTGTTTCTTGCGGATTTATTTCAGGCATAAATTTAATTTTTATTAGTCTATTAACTATAGATTAATAGTAACATAATATCGATAAAAAAATTAGTTTTTGACAAATTTAGCTGTTTATAATATATTTAATTTTGGGAGAAAACAGCTTTGCTGTAGAGAGGAGGATTATAGATTACTGTTTTCTATAAATAGGTCTGGCATAATATTGTCGGACAGTGTGCTAAGGCATACTATTACTTTAAAGCAAACGTCGGCATCGCCGTGGGATACTTGATGCCGACGTTATTTTATGTGATAAAATTATAATATATTTATCTAAAATTAAATAAAAAATAAAGAAAGGCTATTGACAAAAATATATAAATGGTGTATAATTAATAGAATGTACATTTGTTAAAAACTTGGGCAAAGCCCAGGAGGATAAAAATGAAGAAAATAATTTGTCTTATAATTGCTCTTTTGTGTTTAGGGGGGTGTGCGTATCTTAACAACGGCGAATGGCCCGATACGCAGGTAGGGGCATATGGGCATGATCGCTATGTCTGGGGAATCAGAGGTGATGGGACAAAGTACAGTTATGAGTCCCACTCGCGCAGCAGACCTGGTGCAAAACCGTTTAGTGCTCCAAGTAAAACAGAAAAGATCTGGATAATTCCTCCGGGTCGATAAGATCATTTTTAATTTAGGCGAGCAGGATTCGTAGTTCCTGCTCTTTTTTTATTTCTAAATTATTTTTTATGCTACAATATACATAAGTTAATTTTTAATTATTAATTTTAAATTGCTAAAGTACATTTTGATTAAAATTAAAAATTAGAAATTAAAAATTACCCAAAGTGTCTGTAAAAGTTCTTTCAGCTTCCGTAATTGGTCTTGATTGCGAAGTGGTAGAAGTTGAAGCTGACAATTCTCCTTTTGGTCAGCCAGGTATTTATATTGTCGGCTTGCCTGACAAGGCAGTAGACGAGTCAAAAAGCAGGGTAAAAAGCGCGATAAAAAATTCGGGCTTTGATTTTCTGCGAGGAAATGTAATAGTTAACCTTGCTCCGGCTGATTTAAAAAAGTACGGAACATATTATGATTTGCCAATTGCTTTGGCTTGTCTTTGGCAGGCTAAACAAATTGATCTTTTAGAATTTTATTCCAACAGTATTTTTGTCGGAGAACTTTCTTTAAGCGGAGATTTGCGCGCAGTAAACGGCGTCTTATCCATTGCTTTGATGTGCAAGGAAAAAGGCATAAATAATTTATTCTTGCCTAAAGCGAATGCCAGGGAAGCGGCTCTTGTAAAAGGAATAAATATATTTCCAGTTGAAAAACTGGCTCAACTTGTCAGTCATTTTAAAAATGAAAAAAATCTTGAGCTATTCGACGGTTTTGAATATGACGCTTTTGAAATGGAAGAATTTAGCATTGATATGGCGTCCGTTGTGGGGCAAGAACAAGCAAAAAGAGCTTTGGAAATTGCGGCAGCAGGATCACATAACATTCTAATGTCAGGTCCGCCGGGGTCAGGGAAAACATTGTTAGCCAAGGCGCTTCCGTCGATTCTGCCAAAGATATCAATGGAAGAAAGTTTGGAAGTTACGAGGATTTACAGCACGGCTGGACTGTTGACTGATGAAGAACCGCTCATAAATGTCAGGCCTTTTCGATCGCCTCATCATAGTGCTTCAGGCGTGGCGCTTGTCGGAGGAGGTACTTGGCCGAAGCCGGGTGAAATATCGTTGGCTCATCGAGGTGTCTTGTTTCTCGATGAATTTTTGGAATTTCCCAAATTGGTTTTGGAGAATTTACGCCAACCTTTGGAAGATGGCATTATAAATATTTCACGAGCATCAGGCACGATAAAATTCCCTGCTCGATTTGTACTGGTGGCGGCCATGAATCCATGCCCGTGCGGTTTTTTTAATGATCCTGACAGGGAATGTGTTTGTTCTCCAATGCAAGTAATAAAATATCAAAAGCGGGCATCGGGGCCGTTAATGGACAGAATTGATTTGCACTTGGAAGTTCCAAGAGTTGACCTTGATAAGTTGCAAGGGCACAATACAGGAGAGAGTTCCGTCCAAATAAGAGAAAGAGTGCAAAAAGCCAGGAATATTCAGACAGAAAGATTTAAGAATGAAAAAATAATTTGCAATAGTGAAATGCAATTGAATGAAATTAAAAAATTCTGCAGGTTAGAAACAGACGGTTCAATTCTTTTGCGTCAAGCTGCAGAAAAAATGCGTTTGTCCGCAAGATCTTATTTTAGGATTTTAAAATTAGCCAGAACAATAGCCGATTTGGAAGAAAATGAAAATATTTTAATCAAGCACATAGCCGAAGCCTTGCAGTACAGGTCTGGTATGGAAATTAAGTAACTTGACATATACCCCCAGGGGGTATATTATAGTA
>CAYGOK010000029.1:0-6415 GCA_964351585.1 uncultured Gammaproteobacteria bacterium
ATGTTATGTTTTTTGGCATAACTCAGCAGTTTGTGATTAACCAAATGATGAGCATCTTTTTCATAGCCTGCCATTTGCAAAGCGAGATAGAGAGGTTCGGCAATCATTAGTCCTGCACTTTTTTCAAGATTTTGTCGGCAACGATTAGCATCAACGGTGATGTTGGATAAGAATGTTCCGCCATGACCGTCAGATCGTAGCAAGGTATTTAATTGGTGCAGCAAGTTGATTACAATAATAGGCAGGTCGCGAGCGACACAGCTTCCAACTAAATCACGCTGGTGTTCACTAATTAAAGTGTCTAATACTTTTCCGAATTCGTTTTTAGTGCGCAGCCACATTCCTTCCAAATTTTCAAAATTTATCGGATTGCGCTTGTGCGCCATAGTAGATGAGCCAACTTGATTGCTGGAAAAAGCCTCGGCAACTTCACCAATTTCTGAGCGCATTAGATGGCGACAATCGCGGCCAAATTGACCAAAGGAAGCAGACATCATTGTGGCTGAGAATAAAAAGTAACTCAGCGGCTCGGGTGGTAAAATCTGTGTGCTAATTTGCGCCGGCTTAAGACCGAGTTTTTCTAAAACAGCTGATTCGAAATTTTTTGCTCCTGGTTTGTTAATTCCCAACCCAACCTGCGCGTTATAGGAACCAACAGCACCTGAGATTTTTCCTACTAAACCATCAGAGTAGCGCTCCATTTCCAGATAATTAAACAAAATACGCTGGGCAATAGTTGCCAACCAAAAACCAACAGTAATTGGTAAAGCGTGTTGGCCATGAGTGCGCCCAACCTGGACAAGCGTAGCTGTTTCTCGAATTTTTTCTTCAAGCTGCGTGAGCACGGTTATTATTTTTGGTTCCAAAACTTTAAAAGCACGACTGAACTGTAAAGCGCGAGCCGTATCAACAACGTCGTAACTTGTTAAAGGTATATGTACCCAGCGACCCGCTTGTGGCCCAAAGATTTTTTGCATGATTTGTATGAGCGCGCGTACATCGTGTTTAGTAACTGCTCTTTCCCACTCGTCAACCTGAGAGGTTGTGATTTTCTCTACGGCGAGCATCGCATTTAAGTCGATAGTATCAAAGTCGTTTTTTGGCATAATACCAAATTCGTAAAGAGTTTTAATAGCAGCCATCTCAACCTCGATATAAGAGCGGTAAAGATAGTCATAACCAAAAATTTCTATTAACTCTTTTGGTTGATAACGAGGATTTCCCGGCAAGGTTAAATTTAAAACCCTGTCCGATTCATTTTTTTCTTCCATTAGATATCGTTTTAAAGGTGAATAATTTTTTAAAGTACATCTTGGCATGTTATTAATTTTTGGCTAAATAGTCAATAGAAGTGTTTTATGGGGTATATAGTTGACATTTGGTATAAAAGACTGTAAAATAACCATACAAATTTAATATCCGCCAATAATAAATTCCTTGGATTTCAAGCTAAATACTTGAAAGGGCGGCCAAGGAGCTCCGATTTTCGGGGTTAAGCCAGCTTTTTTTGTTGGAAAAAGCAGCTATTTTATGGAAAATAATAACAACAGACAAGACGTCGATTTCGCGCAATTGCTCGAAAAAGATGAAATTAGAATTCCTCAAGTCGGTGACATTATCAGGTCAACCGTTGTTTCTGCGTCTAAAGCAGAAGTAAAGTTAGATGTTAACGGTATTTTGATGGGCGTGGTTCGTGGTCCGGAGCTTTATAATGAAGTTCCTGAATATTCTGAACTAAAGCCAGGTGATGAAGTTGAGGCCGCAGTCGTTGACGAGGAAAATGAAAATGGTGAATTAGAACTTTCCTTTCGTTTAGTTGGCCAGGAAAAAGCCTGGAAGACTTTACGTCAAGCCTTTAAGGATAAAGCGACGGTCAAAGTTAAGGTTGTTGATGCCAATAAGGGCGGTCTTTTAAGCCGCTACTGTCAGATTGATGGTTTCTTACCGGTATCACAATTAGCTCCAGAAAATTATCCAAGAATTTCTGGTGGTGATAAGAGCCGCATCTTGGAAAAATTAAAATCCTTTGTCGGTCAAGAATTGGAAGTTACTGTTATGACTTTAAATGAAGAGGATAATAAGATTATTTTCAGCGAAAAGGATGTTTGGAATAAGCGTCAGAAACCAGCCTTAGATTTATATTCTATTGGCATGGAAGTTGAAGGCAGAATTACTGCTATCACTAATTTCGGTGTCTTTGTTTCTTTTGGCGAAGGCATTGAAGGTTTAATCCACATTTCTGAATTAGCTTGGCAGAGAATTGATTCTCCAAGCGAGATGTATAAGGTTGGCGATGGTATTAAGGCAGAAATTATTTCTATTGATGGCGCTAAGGTATTCTTAAGTGCTAAGAAATTATTAAAAGACCCATGGTTAGAAGCTAGTGCTAAATACCAAGTTGGTCAAATTGTTCCTGGTACTATCTTGAAAGTTAATCCTTTCGGTTTATTTATTAAACTTGATGAGGAAATCCATGGTCTAGCTCACATTAGTCAACTAAATATCAGCCCGAAAGAAAAGATTACTGATTTATACAAAGCTGATGAAGTTAAGAATTTTGAAATCGTTAGCATTTCTCCATCTGAGCATCGCTTAGGTTTGAAGTTGGAATCTGGTCGTAAGACTGGCAAGAAAACTGACAAGGCCGAAGATGTGACCAGCGAGGAAGTTGCTGTTCCTGAAGATAAGGCAGAAGTAACTGAAGCAACTGAGGAAAAAGCTGAATAACAATCTTGTTATCAAAAATAAAAATTCCTCATTTTTGAGGAATTTTTATTTATCCAGGAACGATTGCCAAAAGACATATCTACGCCTATAATTAAGATAATCATTAAGAAAATTAAGATTATAAAGACATGAAGACTTTACTCAAGAATTTTTTACTAGTTTTAGGACTTTTCTTGATAGTCGCCGCTGTTTTTAGTGCCTTTTCTGAATCGGCCACTAAAAGCTCCGAAGTTGGTATTGAAACTTTGGTTAAACGCATCAATCAAGAAGAAGTTCAGGAAATAACTATAAGTGGTGATCGCATCAAGGCAACTTTAAAAGATGGTCAAGTTGAAACCATTCGCAAAGAGCCAATGGAATCGTTCTCTGCTTTACTCGATAATTTTCAAGTTGACCCCGCTAAATCTACAAGCATTAAAATTACTATTCAGGATGAAAGTGGCTGGGATTATTTTTTAGTCAACATCCTGCCTTTTCTTTTGCCATTTATTTTCATTGCCGCCTTTTTCTTATTTATGATGAGAGGTGTTCAGGGTTCTAATTCTCGCGCAATGAGCTTTGGTCAATCAACTGCTAAAGATTTTAAGCCGGACTCTAAACAGAAGGCTACTTTTAAGGATGTCGCTGGTGCTAAGGAGGCTAAGGAGGAACTAAAGGAGATTGTTGAATTTTTACGTTTTCCTAAAAAGTTTCACGACTTAGGCGCAAAAATACCACGCGGCGTTTTATTACTTGGTTCCCCTGGTACCGGAAAAACATTACTTGCACGTTCTGTTGCTGGTGAAGCTGGTGTACCATTTTTCCATATGTCTGGTTCAGAATTTGTGGAGATGTTTGTTGGTGTTGGCGCTTCACGCGTGCGCTCATTATTTGAAAAAGCGAAGAAGAGTGCTCCTTGTATTGTCTTTATTGACGAAATTGATGCTGTTGGTCGCCGTCGCGGCGCTGGTTTGGGTGGTAGTCACGACGAAAGAGAACAAACCTTAAATCAGATTTTAGTTGAGATGGACGGTTTTGAACCGACGCAAAATATCATTGTGATTGCCGCTACTAATCGGCCAGACGTTCTTGACCCCGCTTTACTTCGCCCAGGAAGATTTGATCGTCGCGTGATGATTGACTTACCTGACTTAAAAGATAGAGAAGAAATTTTGAAGGTCCACGTTAAGCAAAAACCATTAGGATCATCAGTGGACTTGAAAAGAATAGCTGAGCGGACCTCTGGTTTTTCTGGAGCTGATTTAGCAAACATTCTTAATGAAGCAGCAATTTTGGCTGCTCGTAAGAACAGTAAAGAAATAATTGGTGATGATTTATTTGAGGCAATTGAGAAAGTAATGATTGGTCCAGAAAGAAAGAGTCGAGCGATCAATGATAAAGAAAAGAAGATTACTGCTTATCATGAAGCGGGTCACGCTCTCGTTGCTCATTTCTTACCTGAAGCCGATCCGGTTCATAAAGTTTCTATTATTTCTCGTGGTTCAGCTGGTGGATACACTCTTAAGGCGCCACTAGAAGATCGCCACATGCACTCTAAATCAGAGTTTATTTCCGAAATTGCTGTGCTTTTAGCTGGTCATGTTGTTGAAAAATCTATTTTCGGCGAAGTGACAACTGGTGCTACTTCTGATTTACGTCGCGCTACTTCTTTAGCTCGTCGTCTAGTAACTGATTACGGCATGAGTGATCATCTTGGTCCTCGTACTTATGGCGAAAAAGAAGAAATGATTTTCTTAGGACGTGAGATTCATGAGCAACGTGACTATAGTGAAAAGATTGCTGAGAAGATTGATGAAGAAATCACTGGCTTTATCAAGCAGGGAATTGATAAGGCGGAAAAAATCATCAAAGACGAGAGCGAGCGCCTAGAAAAAATTGTTGCCGCACTACTTGCTGAAGAGACTTTAGAAAAAGACGCCTTTGAAGCGATTGTTGGCGCTAAACCAAAACTGGTTTAACATTGACTAATATAGGAGTTGAGTTATACTAAAATTGTAATAATAAAATTAATATGGCTAATCCAAAGAAAAGAAAAACACATAGCAAGACCCACATGGGACGCGCCCATTTGGCTCTTAAGAAAGTTACCTTGAAAAAGTGTCCTAAGTGCGGCGAAATGAGAAAGCCTCATACCGTCTGTACGGTTTGCGGTACTTACAAGGAAAAGGCAGTTTTAACAGTTAAGGCTGCTCCTAAAGCGGCTAAGAAAAAATAAACTATGTCCAATAGGCATTTAGCCAGAACTATTGCTTTGCAAACATTATTCGCTTGGGATTTTAACGGCTGTAAGAATGAAGGGCTGGAAGATTTAATCGTGGATAATTTTAACAATTTTGCGCCTCAATTCGACGATAGTGGTTTTGTGCGCACTTTAGTTTTTGGTGTCGCCGAGAAGTTGAAAGAAATTGATCAGCATATTATTAAATATGCGACCGAGTGGCCACTTGATCAGATTACTGGAATTGATCGTAATATCTTGCGCTTAGGAATTTATGAACTCTTGTTTACAGAAATACCGCCGCGCGTTGCTATTAATGAATCCATTGAAATTGCTAAGAGCTTTGGTGGTGATTCCTCGGGCAAATTCATTAATGGTGTTTTAGGTGCTCTTTATGCTGACGAACCAGGAATCCAGAAACGAGATAACAAAGAAGAGGCTGAGATAAAAGACCAGTCGACTAAAAACCAAGAGGAGCCTAGCAATTAGGCCCTTTTGTATTTTTATGGAAGCAAATAACTTAGAAAAACTACAGAAGAACTTGAAAATCAAGTTTAAAGATAAGGATTTGATTCGTCAGGCGATGGTGCATCGCTCCTATCTTAATGAGCATCCTGATTTTCGTGTTGGTCATAACGAGCGCTTAGAATTTTTAGGCGACGCTGTTTTAGAAATTGTTGTTACCGAACATTTATTTTTGAGCTTTACTGATGTCCCTGAGGGTGACTTAACTAATTGGCGCGCCTCACTTGTTAACGCTAAGATGCTTTATGAAATTGCCCAAGAGCTGGGCATTGAAGAGTATCTATATTTATCTAAAGGTGAAGCAAGAGATAAAAACAAAAAATCCCGCCAGTTTATTTTAGCTAATGCCATCGAAGCAATTATCGGTGCTATTTATTTAGACCAGGGAATGGCGGCGGCTAAGAAATTTATTATAAAAAACATTGTCAGTAAGTTAGATGGTATTTTAGAGAATCGCCTTTATCTTGATCCTAAATCACGTTTTCAAGAAAAAGCACAAGAAGAAAAAGGCGTTACTCCGCGTTATAGAATTTTGGAAGAATCTGGCCCAGACCATGCTAAAACTTTCCAGGTTGGTTTATATTTAGGTGATGATTTAGTCACCATTGGCAGCGGTTTATCAAAACAAGAAGCTCAGGTTGAAGCAGCAATTAAGGGGATTAAAAAAATGGGTTGGTAATTAAAACTATATAAAATAAATATGGATGCTAAGAATATTCTTAAACTAGCTGCTCAGAAAAATGCTTCCGATGTCCACCTTATTTTCGGACAGCCGCCAATCTTCAGGGTTGATGGTGAACTTTTTGATGCCAATCAAATCGTGGGAGCGGGAAGTTTTCCGGTATTTGGTAAAGAGGATTTAGAAAATTTTGTTGCCAATCTTTTAGATAAAGAACTTTTGAAACGGTTTATTGATAAGCGCGATTTAGATTTCGGTTGTCAGGT
>CAYGOK010000030.1:0-4184 GCA_964351585.1 uncultured Gammaproteobacteria bacterium
ATGGACTCTCTAAAATAGACGATTTAGTCTTGTATGCTAAAGAGCTTGGAATGGACGCTATAGCTTTAACCGACCACGGCAATATCTATGGCGCTGTTGAGTTTTTCAAAAAAGCGAAAAAGGCTGGTATTAAACCAATAATCGGCTGTGAGCTTTATGTCGCTCGAGAATCCAGGTTTTCTAAAAATTCTAGAGCAGACAATCTTCATCATCATTTAACAATTCTCGTCAAAGACGAAATTGGTTATAAAAACCTTACGAAATTAGTATCCCGCGGTCATCTTGAAGGTTTTTATTATAAGCCTAGAGTAGACCGCGAATTACTTGAGTCTCATTATAAAGGATTAGTTTGTTTATCTGGTTGTTATAATGGCGAAATCGCTCATCTTATTAAAATGGGTAAAATAAATGACGCGATGAAAACTGCAGAATATTATAAAAATCTTTTTGGCGAAGATTATTACATTGAAATACAAGAGCATGGCAGAGACATAATGCCAAAACTTAAAGAAATTGCTATCGCGTTAAACATATCTCTTGTTGCTACTCATGACTCACATTATTTAAGAAAAGAAGACCAGGCAGCACATGAGGTGCTTCTTGCTATTAAAACTTCTGGTCCTAACGGCAAAACAGAATTTAGCATGAAAGAACACGACCTCTCTCTTAAATCTCCCGATGAAATGGCTGAAATGTTCGCAGACGCACCAGAGAGTTTGGAAAATACGATTGCTATCGCCAATAAGTGCAATTTTGAATTTGAATTAGGCAAAGCCCATTTACCCTCTTTTTCAATACCTCAAGAATATGCTCATCTTGACTATCTCGGATATTTAAAAATCTTAATAGAAGAAAAGGTCTCTCGGCGATATAACGAAATAACTCCTGAAATAGAAGAAAGGATTGCTCATGAGCTCTCTGTCGTAGAAAAAACTGGCTATGCAAGCTACTTTCTTATTGTGCAAGACTTTATTCAATTTGCTAAATCACGCGGCATAGCTGTCGGTCCAGGAAGAGGGTCTGCGGCAGGAAGTGTTGTGTCATATGTTTTAGGCATTACAGACATTGACCCTTTACGATACGGCCTTCTCTTTGAGAGATTTCTTAATCCCTTTCGTATACAAATGCCTGATGTAGACACTGATTTTGCTGATGATAGGCGAGATGAGGTCGTGGCATACATTAAAGAAAAATATGGAGAGGACCATGTAGCGCAAATTATCACTTTTGGAACAATGGCCGCTCGCGCTGCTGTTCGCGATGTCGGACGCGCTCTCGGATATCCTTATGGATTTATTGATGGAATCGCTAAACTTTTACCTTTTATGCCAAACATGGATAAATCAGCGACTCAGTTGAAAAATTTTTTAGAAAATATTTCGGAACTTAAAGCTAGATATGAAAACGAAGATGATGTTAAAAGAGTCATTAATTTTGCTATTAAATTAGAAGGCGTTGTTCGTCACGCATCAGTCCATGCCGCTGGCATAGTTATCGCCAAAGACCCTCTCACAGAATACACCGCCGTCCAACGCTCTCCTCAAGACGAAAATTCTGTAATTAGCCAATTTGAAATGCACGCCATTGAAGATATCGGTTTACTTAAAATGGATCTTTTAGGACTTAAAAACCTGACGATTATTGGCAATACCATTAAGCTTGTAAAAGAGAAGACTGGCGAAGACATTAATATTAGCTCTATTCCTTTAGATGATGAAGCAACCTTTGCTCTAATTCAAAAGGGACAAAATATCGGTGTTTTTCAATTTGAAGGCTCTGGAATGACTAGGTGGCTTATAGCAATGAAAGCTAATCGTTTTGAAGACTTAATTGCAATGGTCGCTCTTTTTAGACCAGGGCCAATGGAATTAATTCCAAATTATATTGCAAGAAAACACGGAACAGAACAAATATCTTATCTACATCCAAAATTAGAACCTTTCTTAAAAGAGACTTACGGCGTTATGGTGTATCAAGAGCAACTATTAAAAATAGCACAAAGTCTCGCTGGATTTACAATTGGCGAGGCCGATATATTAAGAAAAGCAGTTGGTAAAAAAATTAAATCTCTCCTTGACGAGCAAGCGGCTAAATTTATCTCTGGAGTAGAAAACACTATCGGAAACCGAAAGCTAGGAGAAGACCTTTGGAAATTAGTAGAGCCTTTTGCCCGTTATGGATTTAATAAGGCACACTCCGTTTGTTATGCCCTTATTGGTTATCAAACAGCTTACTTAAAAGCTCATTATCCATTAGAGTTTATGACTGCTCTTTTAAATAATGATGCGAGCGACGTGGAAAGAGCCTCTGTTCTTATTAATGATTGTAAAAAACAAGGTATTGAAGTTCTCCCCCCAGATGTTAACGCAAGCTTTACGGACTTTGCACCAGAAGGAAAGAATATCCGATTCGGTCTCTTAGCAATTAAAAATATCGGCGAGGGCATCGCCCAAGCAATAGTTGACGAAAGAATGAAGGGTGGGTTATTCAAGGATTTTAACGAATTAGTATCTAGAGTTAATCACAAAGACCTTAATAAAAAGTCTATTGAAAATCTGGCAAAAAGTGGTGCGTTTGATTCTTTAGGAATTGAACGAAGAAAAATTCTTATGAATATTGAAGATATCATTAAAACAACAAGCGCTTATCGAAAAAATATAACCTCTTCTCAATCATCTCTTTTTGGAACAGCATCAAGCGTTACTCTTCACTTAAAAGACTTTGCGCCAGCTAGCAAAACTGAACGGCTTTCTTGGGAAAAAGAGCTTTTAGGGCTTTATATAAGCGACCATCCTTTACGTGGTTTTAAGCATAATGGCACAGGCATAGTTGCTATTAAATCAGTAAAAAATTCCCGCGATGGAGAAATTATTAAAGTTGCTGGCCTTATTACTAAAATCTCCAAAATAACAACAAAAAACGGCCAACTAATGTTATTTGTCAAAGTTGAAGATATGAGTGATAATATCGAAGTTATGGTTTTTAGTGATTTATTAGCAAAGAGTTCAAATGTATGGGTATTAGAAACAGTCGTTGAAATTAAAGGTCGTCTATCAAAAAAAGATGGCGATTTAAAAATAATATGTTACGAAGCAAAAACAATATAGAAAAAATAAGACATTCTCTGTCTCACGTGCTTGCTTCCGCGATGAAAGAAGAATTTCCGCGCGCGAAACTCGGCATTGGGCCAGCAATAGCAAATGGTTTTTATTATGATTTTGAAATTAAAAATTTTTCCGAAGAAAATTTAGGTGTGATTGAATCCAAAATGAGAGAGGCACTTGCTATCGGCGTAAGATTTGAAAAAGAAAAAATAACTCCCGCAAAGGCAAAAAAATTATTCGCCGACGAACCATATAAGCTTGAGCTTATTGACGAGTTTAAAAAAGCCCGTAGTCCGATTACGGTATACAAAACATTCGTTAAAGGCAAAAAAGATTTTGTTTTCGTTGATCTTTGTGCAGGCCCCCATGTTAAATCATCTTCAGAAATAAACCCAGATGGCTTTAAGCTCGTTAAACTTGCTGGAGCATACTGGAGGGGCGATGAAAAAAATAAAATGCTTGTTCGTATTTATGGCTATGCTTTTGCGAACGCAGAAGAATTGGAAAATTATCTAAATCTTTTGGAAGAAGCGGAGCGTCGCGACCATCGCAAGCTTGGTAAAGAATTAGAGTTATTTCATATTGACCCAATGGTAGGATTAGGGCTTGTTATGTGGCAACCAAAAGGCGCCATGCTTTGGAGAACAATGGAAGACTTTTGGTATAAAGAACACATAAAAGCTGGCTATCAGCTAATTAGAACGCCTCATATTGGTAGTCGCAATCTTTGGGAAACTTCTGGTCACTGGGGATTTTATTCCGGCAGTATGTACCCGCCAATAAAAATAGGTCAAAATCTTGAAGAAGCTAAGCGTGGCGAACAGTCTAAAGCTGGAGAAGATTATATTCTAAAACCTATGAATTGCCCGTTTCACGTGACGCTTTTTAAGTCTGGTATTAAAAGCTATAAAGATTTACCCGTCAGATGGGCAGAGTGCGGTACTGTTTATCGTTATGAAAAAAGTGGCGAGCTTTCTGGACTAACTCGCGTTCGCGGTTTTACTCAAGACGACGCACATATTATTTGCTCTAAAAATCAAGTCAAAGACGAGCTTAAAAAAGTCATTAAATTTATTAAGT
>CAYGOK010000031.1:0-3727 GCA_964351585.1 uncultured Gammaproteobacteria bacterium
TCAAAAACAAGTCTAATCATAATGTGATTATAAACGATTAATCTTTTTCTTTGAAGCTTTTATTGCTTAGCGTTTCGCATAAAGTCCGATTATGATATATTGTTGCTATATTTCAAAAAGGACGATTAGCTCAGCTGGTTAGAGCGTTGCATTCACATTGCAAAGGCCGCAGGTTCGAGTCCTGCATCGTCCACTAATCGTAGGCTTTTCTAATTAACTCAATATAATCGCCTTGAATTTATAAATAGCAACAAATTCTTTGTAACAAAAAACACTTCTCATAAAGAAGTGTTTTTTGTTAAAAAATAATAAAAATTATTTAACAGGACGAATCTTGTTTACTAGTATTTCTAATAAATTTTTAACTTCTGTTTGAGCTTCAATTTCGGTTTCGCTTTCCACAAACCTTGTCCATTGTTTAAAAACTTCCTCATCGTCTAAATTTCTAACCGCGTTTTCTAACTTAAGCCTCGTTTCAAAATCAACTTCAGTTTCGGCTTTTAATACTTCTCCAATGAAAAGCTTGGCAAAGTCTAAAACTTCGTCGTTAATTACCTGAACCTGTAAAGCACTTTGGGCTTGGCGAAGCTCTTTAGTAGCAGAAAAATATCTAAAGCCCAAAAAAATATTACCGACTATCAAGATTAGAATAATGATTAAAGCTATGCTTTGTTTATTCATATTAAATTTGATTTTTGATGTTTCGCCAGCTTTTCCCTTATTTTATCACGATAAAAATTGTAAAGCAATAAAATTATAGCTATAACCAATAAAATTGTTTGCCAATCAATAATATTTAGCCACCAATATTTAGTCTTGAGCTCAATATTAATATGAACTCCACTGCCTTCTTTAACTTGAAATGGTTTGCCTTCGTAAACAAGATAACCTGGAGCTTCTACTTTGAGATAATAATAACCTTCTGGCACTAAAAACGAGTAAGTGCCCCTGACATCGGTGATTTGAGGATTCTCTTGCTGGTAGTCTTCAGCTGGCCATAATTCATATTGTTTGGTTTCGGGGTTTAGCCAATAAATAGAAACAATAGCTCCTGGGATACGAGTTTCTTTATTGCCATCTTTTTCATAAATATACCCCTCTGGGTCAATTATTGTAATCAATCTAATTTCTTTCTTGCCTAATTCTGGATTTTCAAAATCCATTACGGTAATAACTTCGTACCTGCCCTCAACTGGCGGGATTTGAATTTCCGCTATATAAATACCGTCGCCATCTGGGTCGGTATATTCAAATTCCATTAAAACCAATACTTCTTCAACTCTGATTGGTCTTTCTTGAGGTTGAGCAAAAACGGGATTGGCAAAAACTAAAGAAGCAGTAAAGCGATTGAAAGGTAATTGAAAAGAAGTTGGCCGAGGGCTTCTTGATTTAAATGCCAAATAACCTTTAATGCTCTTAACTGGGTTATCTGGCTTAACCACTAATTGCAAAGGTTGGCCAAGAATTGTGGTAATTGTTTGTTGAGGCTCGCCTTTTGCATCAATAGTTAAAGTAGTATTAAAATCAATCAATTCATCGCTAGTTCTTGCAAAAACAATGTTTGTGGGCAGTTCTTGCTTAATCTCTGGCAAAAGCTCGGCAACTGGAACGCCTTTAGGCAAGGCAAATCTTCCCGGTTCAATTTTTATAGTTGGCAAACCAACTCTTTCAGTTAATCCTGGCAGAGTTAATTTGACGGTTGCTAATTTTTTAATATCAGCGATTGTGGTAACGCCTACCTTTCTTAAGGTTTCTCCGAGTTCAGGAAATTTTTGAGCTAATGCCCTAATTTCTCTAGGTAGAGGCGCTAATACAAATCTTTCGATTGGCTCTTCTGGTAAGAGTTGCCACTTACCCTGAAGTGCCAAAGGTGTTTCTTGCGGTACTAATTCTTCAATTGGCTTTTCTGGTGGTTTAACCGCTGGTGGTCTGGGTCTTAAAAACCCAGGCACTAATGGTCTTAAAGTTTCCAATACCTCTTCAATAAGTGTTTCTCTATAAATAATGCTATCAGAAAAAGTTTTTGATGATTTTCCCCAAGGGGCAAAAAATTTTACATAAACAGTATATTCGCCTTCGGGACAATTATTTCTTCCCTGACATAAGTTCCATTGATAAGAAGATTGATAAGGAATTTGACCGCTTGAGCCTATGCCTGAAAATTCTGGGTTGTTAGAGATTGCCATTCTTTCGGTATTTGGACCGCCAGATAAATTAAGAACAACTGTAAAGTTATCAGTGTATTTAGCATTGTTGTTAATTAAAATTCTAAATCCTCTAACTGGTGGCGTAGGTAAATTATGCCATTCAGGAGGCATTCCCCCTCCACCAAGAGATGGTCTGGCACTTTTTGGTTGCCAGCTGGTTTTGACCGCACAGTTCGCACAATCAAAATTGATTTGACCACTAATATCGCCGGAGGCCGAACCGCTAAATTTACCAACAGAATTAATCGTTACTCCGCTGAAATTTATCCAGCCCAGACTTTCTCCCCAAGCATAACCTGATAATATTCCCTCGCCGTCGTTTTTTACTCCACCTTTAGTTGGCGCTAAATTTATCCAGCCATAATTTTCACTCCAAACATAACCTGTTAAAGCTGAATCGGTAATACGAACATTACAATTTAAACAACCAAAATTCAGCCAACCAGCATTTTCTGACCACGCATACTTATGAGTATTGTCTATAGTTCCATCAGTAACCGAAGCAAAAGCTCTGTCGGCTACTAGTCCCGTTAAGAACGCAACAGAAGCCAGAGTAGCAATAATAATTTTTATTTTTTTTGTCGCATTTTTACAGGGCATCATTTTTTCTTGCTAGGATAATTTTTACTTGACTGCCTTTAGCTAATTAAGGTTATTCAGCTAGCGGATATCCCTCTTCCCCTTCCTCACCGCTGTCGTCATTTGTTCCTAGGTTTGATGGATTGGTATCAGGATTAACAATGGGGTCAGGAATAGAAGAAATAAATTCAGGAGCAGGTTCAGGCTCAGGTTCAGAAGGTGTGTTTTCCGGAACAGCGCCACACTCGCCTATTTCTTTTTTCCATTCACCTCCTTCAATCCAAATGTAATAAGTGCAACCAGTGGCTCTGTCAATCATTTGTATTTCTTTTGTAATTATTCGGTCAGCAGATAGCTCTCGTATTCTTGCAATGCCATTTTCAATAACTAGCCCTAAGCCCTGAAGGACTGATTTCACTGAGTCAGTAAGATTTGAAAGAATAGATTGATTATCGTTAGAATACTGAGCAATTGATCCTTGGGGATTAGTGCTTATTCCAAACCAATTTGTTCCGTTACTAACAAATCCTCTGCTCGCCCATTGAGTTGTAAGGTTATGTGTAGCGATTCCATCAATCGTTTCACTTCCTGCTGGGTCAACTATACAGGCATTTGCGCTTGCATCTATCTTCTTTGTTATATATTGTCTTCCAGCAACATCTAATGCGACTGGGAGATTAATTGTTACTACTTCATTTGTAGCATCGCAAAGAATTATATGATGTGTTTCGTTTAAGGTAGTTGTTGCCGTAATGGTATCAACCCTTGTTGCAAAAGAGCCGGCTACATGAAGTCTTGAGTTAGGCAACGTTGTCCCGATGCCGATGTTGCCAGCGGAATCAATTCTCATTCTTTCTGTATCCGCTGTAAACATTGCAAGGACGTTAAGTGCTGGTCTATCAAATCCAACACCAGGGTCTACAATTGCTAGTCTTCTTGTT
>CAYGOK010000032.1:0-3039 GCA_964351585.1 uncultured Gammaproteobacteria bacterium
GGCGCTAATTGGACCAAAAACAACCAGGCTCGCGCTAACCAAGTGTTTAGTTTGTAGTTTTGACCAATTTTCGTTTATTACTTTTTTTGTGAATTCAAAAATAAAAAAACCTCCGAGTAAGGCCGCTGGTATAAGTGAATGAATATTAGACCAGGAGAGGAGAAAAATCATCGAAGAATATAGAACGGGTTTTTGCCAGCGCTTTTCATATAAGGTGGCGATAATGAATAAGAGTAAGATGCTCAGATTATAATTACGCGCAATAACGGAATACTCAAAGAGAAAATAATAAGAAAAAGGAGCCGCAAATTTAATCCAGCGGGGCAAGGGAGAGTAAAAAATAAGAAGAAAGATAGAGGCGGCCGCAATTAGATAATGGAGAATAAATTCCGAGGCATAAGGAAGGCCTAGTTTTGCAAGAGGAAATAATAATAAGTGCCAGAGCGGTGGCGTACCCTCATAAGGCATTTGGCTAATCATTTCGGAAAAATCTAAGTCACGAACAATTAACCAGCTTTGGGCCTCATCGCGCCAAGGGGCATGATTTAGCGCGCCTAATAAAATTATTATTAGAAAGGCGCTAAAGATTAGCCAGGATATTTTATCTTTAAATATTTTTAGAGATAACATAATTTTATTTTTCCTCATGATAATCATCTTCGGTGTTGATTGCCCATAATTTTTCTTTGCTGGAATTGTTAATAATAGCACGAGCAGCTTCTAGGCCGGTTAACATTGAGTGGTCCATGTTATTATAACGATGTTGTCCGTTTCGTCCGACTGAATACAGGTTGCTAATATTATTAAGATAAGTGCGTACTTCAGAAAATTTATTGTAAGAGCCTAAGTAAGCAGGATAGGCTTTGGTTTGACGATAAACATAGCCATCTAATAACTGTTCTACATCAGCAATTCCTGCTTGCTCTAACTCTGTGTTAGCAAAAGTAATAATTTCTTCATCACTTTTTTTCCAGAAGTTATCCCCCTCGTCACAAAAGTATTCTGCGCCTAGCCAAATCTTGTCTTGTTCTTTAAGCAGTGCTGGGCTGAAATTATTAAATATGTCCAAGCGCCCCATTTTGAGTCCACTTTCTTGGATATATATCCATTGGTCTGGTATTGTTTTTTTTATTTTTGAATAAAGAAGAGTGACGAGAATAAAGTCACGATAACCCAAATCTTTGGCAACTTCTTTAATTTCTTTAGGAGTTGCTTCTGACATTAAAATTAAATCTTTGATAGCTAGGCTGGAAATAAAATAATCTCCCTCGTATTCTGTTTGTACCTTATTTATTTTATCCCAGACTGATACGGAAATTATTTTATTGTTTTGAAGCTTAATCGCGTTCACTTGGTGATTAGTTTTAATGATGCCGCCTTGGCGTTTAATTTCTTCAGCCATCGCTTCATACATTTGTCCGGCGCCAAGTTTAGGATAGAGAAAGCGATTAATTAAACTAGTTTCTTGAGTTAATCTTTTTGGTTTAACAATATTTTTTAGTGCCTCAGAAATAATTTTACTAATAGATAGGGTTTTAATTCTTTGTGCACCCCAGGCCTTAGGAATTTCTGTACAAGGGACGCCCCAAACTTTTTCGGTATAATCTTTAAAGAAGAGACTATATAATTTGTAGCCAAAACGATTGATAAAAAAATCTTCCAAATTATTTTCTGGCTTAATAGGTTTAAAGCGCACGAGTAGATAGTCCTTGGCTATGGTTAAGATGGTAAGCAGTGAAAACTTGCTAAGATTTTTTATATTCAGTTTAATCGGGTAATCAAAAAACTTTTTATTATGATAGATACGGGTGGAACGCTCTTTTAAAAGCAGACTTTTATCATCGTTTTCTGCCAAGTTCTTAATGGGTAACAGCTCTTCCCAGATTTGATTAATTTCTAGAGATTTGGAAAAGAAGCGGTGAGGGCCAATATCGAAACGCCAACCCTTATGGTCCAGGGTTTTAGCCAGTCCGCCCACTTGGGGACCCATCTCTAGGACTATTGGTTTTATGTGAGAAGTTTTAATAAGTTCGTAAGCCGCCGCTAAGCCAGCTGGACCAGCGCCAAGAATGACAACCTTTGCCTGGTTATTAATTGTTGCTTTTGTGCTGTTTTCCATAAATTATTACACTGATTGTAGTGTTACAATTATATCATAAATTAGCCAATTTTTGGCCTAGTATTTAGTGCCACTTTAACCTCTTGACATTATTTTTAAAACGGCTATAATTAGTATCAGTTTTTAACAGGGTCATTATAGACCAAAAAATATGAGTAATTCGGTAAGAAACCATATTAATCAGCGATTCTAGATAATACGCGATTTTGCGATTACTTAGAACCGCTGCCAAGCGGTTTTTTTGCGCCCTGTGTCCCTTAACAATTGAATGTTTAGAGTAAAGAAATCAATTAACTATAAAAGGCGCGTTCTGGTAAGGGATCCAACTCCCTGCTGTAAGCTAGAGCGCGGCACATTTTTATGTTTTAAACGTAGAAGTGTGGGAAAATCTCGTAAGAGTATATGGCGGATGCCTTGACATAAGAAGACGAAGAAGGACGTAGCAGCCTGCGATAAGCTGCGGTGAGGTGGCAAGCAACCTTTGACCCGCAGATCTCCGAATGGGGAAACCCTCTCGATTGAAGATCGAGGAAGCTCGGCTTTTAGCTGAGCTGGAACACCCGGCGAACTGAAACATCTTAGTAGCTGGAGGAAAAGAAAATAATAATGATTCCCTGAGTAGTGGCGAGCGAAAGGGGAAGAGTCTAAACCGAAATAACTGCGGATAGAGCTTGGTTCGCCAAGTTTTATCCTGAAGGTTCTGGAGCCACATGTTTTATCGGTGTTGCAAGTTCTTAATGCCTGTTTTTCAGAGGAACAGGGCGGAGTCAGAAAAAATTATCTTTAGCAGAATGAGCTGGAAAGCTCAGCCAGAGACGGTGATAGCCCGGTAAGCGAAAAATTTAGTTTCTCCGTGGTTAGGATACTTAAGTAGGGCGGGACTCGTGAAATCCCGTCTGAAGCCAGGTCGACTATGACCT
>CAYGOK010000033.1:0-2855 GCA_964351585.1 uncultured Gammaproteobacteria bacterium
GAAGAAACCTAGTAATTTAAAAACTTAAGAAATGAATGATTTTAAAGAAAAAGTCCTAAACGGACTGGCTAATGTTGTTTTGATTGGGCTACCTATTGCCCTAGTTCTAATTTTCGGAGAGAAATTTTCTCTCTGGATTAATATCCTGGCGATAGGATGCTTGCTGCTTGTCTCAACGGTTCTTGCCACTAATATTGGCGATGAGTATGAGGGATCGAGAAGGGTTCTGTATGCTTTCCTTGGTGCTGGAATTGCGCTGTGTCTCAAGGCACTGGCTTATCCGGGTCATACGGTAATGATAATCATGGCAACGATTCTCGTAATTTGTACCATGGACATCATCCAGAGAGGACAAATTATCTGGATAGAATTTCAAAGGAGTGCGAGATTGCATTTCCTTGGGAAATTTATGTTGCTCGTGACCTTCCTATTTATTATTAGCTTAGTTGTCGCTAACTTTGGTAGTCAGAAAATCTGGCTTCCCATAGCCGCCGCTTTACTGATAATAATTCTATTATTCGAGAGTAGTCACTACTTTGAAGACATGAGATTGAATTTGCCGAGAATTGAGAGCGTGTCAGTAGCAACGATCTTTCTTGTCGGTGTAACCAGCACCATCATTCAGTTTAGAATGGTAGAAATCTTCTGGGGAATTAGAATTTGGCACATTGCGATTGCTCTTGTTGTGATCATAATTGCCATGGTTGTCTCCATTATTGTCTCCAAAAGAAAAAAACGCAAAGCCGAGCTTGTTAAGTTAAGGCAGGAAAATGAAGCTAAAGAGCTAAAACTTAAGGAGGAGTCAAGAATACAAAAAGAATTATCCCAAGCGCAAGCGGAGAAAGCTAGAGCGGAAGCGGATAGAACTAGAAGGGAGGCAGAAAAGAAGGTTCAAGAAATGAGAAGTAGTCAACGCCTCTTAACGGCAGAAGATTTGTCATTTCTCAGGAATAACAAAATTAAACTGGCAGTTGAATTGATATCTCAACAAGGTATTGATGAAAAAGATATCTTTCAGAGAATTACAGTTTCTAATAATAAGAAACAAATTATCTGGGACTATCATGTAGAAAGTTCTCTCCATCTACTCGCCTATGCTGCTAACAGCGAATTTGATGACCAAAAGTTAGCCGATATAGTTGTCTTTGTCGACACTTTTCGAAAGCATGTTTATGGTATGAAAACCGCAGCAGGAAAGTATTTGGGGGAGGAACCCCTCAATACAATATTGTCAGAAATTGAGAGACATGCCAGTCCACGTAAGTGATGGCACTACTCAAAACAAAGCAAAGACCCGAGCTTAAAAAACTCGGGTCTCTTTTTATTTTAAAATAGAGATTTCTTGACTTTTGCTATAAATTTATGTATAATTCAGGGCAGAGTGTAGCTTTTCTAGAAACTACGGCTTTCCGTGGTTTTTATTTTTGCTAAAAATATAAATAGATAGGCTAATCTTAGCTTTTAAATAGAGCCCAAAAAGCTTTTACAATAATTATGGAAATAAGAAATATTGCGATTATCGCCCATGTGGATCATGGAAAAACAACCTTAACCGACGCCTTAATGATGCAAACTGGGGCTAATGCTAATTCAGAAATTAGCATGGACTCAAATGATTTAGAAAAAGAAAGAGGTATCACAATTTATTCAAAAAATACTTCGGTTACTTATAAAGACTCAAAAATAAATATTGTTGATACTCCTGGTCACGCTGACTTTTCTTCTGAGGTTGAGCGTATTTTGCGCTCGATTGACTGTGTTTTATTATTAGTTGATGCTCAAGAAGGACCGATGCCACAAACAAAATTTGTTTTGAAAAAATCTTTAGAGCTCGGCTTAAAACCAATTGTCGTTGTTAATAAAATTGATAAACCAGCCGCTCAGCCGGAAGCAGTCGCCGAGATGGTTTATGAATTATTTTTAGATTTAGGAGCAAATGATGAGCAGTTAGATTTTCCAGTTGTTTATGCCGCCGCTAAAAATGGTTTTGCTAAAACAAAATTAGAAGATGAATCAGATAATTTTAATCCGCTTTTAGATTTAATTTTAAGTCATGTTAAACCCGCTTCTAGTCCTGAACTTGAAGATAAAAAGCTTTTAGCTCAACCTTTTAACTTGGCTTATGATAACTTCCTAGGACGTCTGGCTATTTGTCGTATTTATGAGGGAAAAATTAAAGCTGGTTCTCAAGTTTTTGTTGAAAACTTATCCGGGGAAACTCGTCCTGGTAAAATTACAAAATTATTTACTTTCAAGGGAATCGCCCGAGAAGAAGTAGCCGAAGCTAGGGCTGGGGATATTGTGATGGTTGCCGGTTTACCTAATATTTATATTGGTGAGACTATTGCTGAATCAAGCGAGCAAAAACCTTTGCCAGCAATTTCAATTGATGAGCCGACAATTTCTTTAAATTTCTTAGTTAATAACTCGCCTTTTGCAGGTCGCGAAGGGAAGTTTGTTACTAATCGCCAAATTAAAGAAAGACTAGAAAAAGAATTAGAAGTTAACGTCGGTTTGAAAATTGATTTTTCTAACCAAAATTTTTATAAAGTTTTTGGTCGCGGTGAACTCCATATCGCCATTTTATTAGAAAATTTGCGTCGTGAGAATTACGAGCTACAAGTTTCAAGACCCCAGGTAATTATTAAAGAAGAAGAGGGCAAAAGTTTTGAGCCTTATGAGGAAATTACGGTTGATGTACCGGAAACGATGACCGGAGCTGTAATTGAAAAATTAGCGAAACGAAAGGGGCGGATGACTGATATGAAAAATTTAAATGGTCAATCTCGTTTGCTTTTTGATATTCCAACTCGCGGACTCTTAGGTTATCGTAATGAATTTGTGGTTGATACTAA
>CAYGOK010000034.1:0-2648 GCA_964351585.1 uncultured Gammaproteobacteria bacterium
GTAACCTAAATAATAAGAAAAATAAAGACTTTAAAAAAAGCCGCAAGTCCTAAAACCTGCGGCTAATATCTTCACAATTCCTTGTCGATTTATTTTTGAACAAGGTTTTGATTAAATATTTGTATCCTGGCCGAGTTATTACTCGGCCTAACAATTATCCGGGCATTTTTATAATCCCGGTAATAAATATCACCTTCTTTACCAAAGGGACCAAGAGGCGGTCCGAGATTTGCTTTTAAAAGCGGGGATATCATATCATTGTCTTGTCCGACAACGACATAGACGTTATCCAGTAAAAGACTGCTCGCCAACGTGTACTGAAAGTCAGTTGGCGGCTTCATCTGGAAAAAAATGTATTTTTTTCCGAAAGCCTCCATTTTCATGGCGTTCTCCATGGACTGGTTCCAGCCCTTGTTTTCTTTAGAGCCTAAATAATCATTGGGCCAGTCCTCAAAAAACTTACCATCAAGTATATCCATATACTCAACAGAACCCTTGTTCCCAACCATGATAAAGTCTTTTCCTCGCTGGTTTCTAATAGTCATTAAGAATGTTCTGACCCCAGCGTACCAAGCGTTATCAATCTCAATGGCGGAGTTTGCCCTACCATCATTATTGATATCAAATTGAAAAGGTTTATTCTCATAAACCCAGGAGATGTTTGCCCCGGAATTGTCCATAAAGTAACCCTTCCAAATTGAATCTAACAAGACTTCTGATAAAGTTTTATGAGCAATCCACTCGGAATAGTTCATTTGAACCTTCTTTCCATTAATCTCAACCTCATACTTAGGGCAAGCTGATGACATATTCATCATAATCATCTTGCGCCAAAATACGGCTTGCTCTCCCTCACCAGTTTTCAAAAACCATCCCGGATAACTCATCGCCTGACTCAACCACTTGCTCTGAATAGGGCGATTTCTTATTGATGGAAAAAAGAATTCCATCGGATTAGTATAGGCCAGGAGTTCTATCTCCGGGTTTAAAGTTTTTAATAACTCTAAAACTGGTCTATTATTGATCATGTTCTCCATGTCAATAATCAGGACATCATGCTGAGCGAGCTTCTTAGCCTGTTCAATATTCATCACCGGACTAGTCCAATAAGCAGAACTTTTTATTTTTTCTCTTGGTTTAACTTTTTTACAAGAGTTACCCGAAAAAATAAAGAATGTAAATAACACTAAAGAACTTAGCAAAATCTTATTTCGCCAAGATCCAAAATTTTTTCTTTCTTTCATCTCTATATTTGTTTTTATTGTTAATGTTCTCTGAAGATTAAAAATAGCTAATTTTAGCTATTTTTATTTTTAAGCAGCTTTAAGCTACTTCGTCTAATGATAGCATACTTTCTAAAAAAAGTCAATAAGAAAGTCGCTTTCAAAATTATATGAGTTCTCTTGTTTTATTTTACCAGACTCCTTTAATCTAAAATCGAAGCTCTCAGTTTCTCGCCCCGATTGTTTTTGAACTAATAATTTATAATTTGAACTATTAAGAGATAGGGCTAAGTTCTCAGGTAAATCATATTCTAGGTCTAAACCACCGGCTGCACCCGGCTCAAGTGAGAAGAAAAAGGCAACTACGGTTTTATTAAGTTCTAAATCGTCATAAGAAAGGGTTGAGCCCTCCTCTAAGTTTGCTAAGCCAAAAGATTCTAAACTTTTTAATTTTGAACCGAGCGGTAAATAAACTCTAGTATAACTTCTATATCTTGTCGTTCGCCAATCAAAACCACCTTCATGGCGATAAGCTAAACGAAGACTAGCCTCGGCCTTATTTTTTTCTAAATTAAGCTCATAATCAATTCCCTTTTTAACAACAGCATCGCTTTTAAAAGCACCTAAGTTAGCATCAACAACTAATAAGTAATCACCTGAGGCCGTTTTAACTTCCCCGCCAGCATTAAGCCTCTTAGCTAAGTCCTCAAGTCTTGGCTCGTTGAAGTAAAGCTGGATATTTTTTTTATTAACATTAGTGCTAACAATATTTATCAGTTGATAAAAATTTTGAGCTGATAATTTAAAAAGGCGTTCTTTTAATTCATAAACAATTTCATTAACAACATCTTTTCTGTCCCAAGAAGAAATATCTTGCTCTAAATAAGCAACTTCAACATTATATTGTAATAATTCTTGGAAATTTTCACGCTCATAAATTTCTCCCCTAACTTCAATTGGTCCAACTAAGTCAATTAATTCGGCAACAAAGTCTGGGCTAAGACCAATGATCCCATTAAAGTCTTCCGGTTCTTCGCCAATCGCCCTCTTCTCGCCTTGATAAATTTTTTGAATATTTCTCGCGCTCGTTGGCCAATCAGGTGACCAATTAGAATCACGAAAATACCAATTCTTAACTTTTAAATATTTAGCCAAAGCTTCCGGCGGCGCTAAATTCCAATTACCGGAAACAACGGCGGGCATATCTAAGTGATAACTATCGTAGGTTGTTAAAGTTTTAATTTTCCCGGATTCTGTTGACATTAAACCATAAACCCCAATAAAACCTCCACTCGGCCTTAGTTCGTCATTATTATGCATGATGAAAAGATAATTAGCGGGTTCGGGATAACCGGCTAGAGCCGGGACTATGCGACTTAAGTAAGTAACTTTTTCCAAAATCTCCAAAGCTCCCTCAAGCTCTTC
>CAYGOK010000035.1:0-2594 GCA_964351585.1 uncultured Gammaproteobacteria bacterium
CCATCAGCAATAAGCGCGGCTATTATATGCGCCATGCCTGCCCGAATATCCCTCATCTCCAACTTAACTCCTTTAAGTTTTGTGGGTCCATGAATAATCGCGCTATGATAATACCCTTCCCCTTGAAATCGGCAAGGCAGATTACCTAAACACTTTGTGACAACATCTATTTCCGCTCCCATTCGTCGCAAGTCTTCAGTATAGCCAAACCTATCTTCATATACCGTTTCATGAATAATTGAATTACCTTTAACCTGAGTTAAGAGAACAGTAAGAGGCTGCTGCCAATCAGTGGCAAACCCCGGATAAGTATCAGTTTCTACATGAACAGCTTTTAGGGTCCCTCCGCGAAAAAATCTAATGCCAGTTTCTTCAACTTTATATTCTCCTCCAAGACGACGAATAGTGTTTAAAAAAGTAATCAAATGATTTTGGTCAGCTCCCTCAACAAGAATGTTGCCATCAGTTGCAAGCGCCATAAAGGCAAAAGAGGCTACTTCTAATCTATCAGGTAAAAGAGAGTGTTCTGCTCCATGAAGTTTTTTAACACCCTCAATATATATTTCTCTATCTGCTCCAAGTTCAATAATAGCCCCCATTTTTTGTAAAAGTTTAATCATGTCTACAATTTCCGGTTCTTTAGCAGCATTTTTAATTGTTGTATTTCCTTCAGCAAGCACAGCGGTCAAAATAGTATTTTCAGTAGCGCCAACCGAAGGATACGGCAAAATAATCATCGCCCCTTTAAGGCGCTCTGCTCGAGCTACAATAGTAGATTCTTTAATTTCCACTTCAGCGCCAAGTTTTTCTAAAGATGCGGTATGAAAGTTTACCGGTCGCGGACCAATTTTATCACCACCCACCATAGGAACTTCTCCTTCTCCAGCGCGATGAAGTAACGGACCAAGCGCTAAAATAGGGATTCTGTTGCGACGGGACAGCCCTGTAACGCGATAATTTTTAATTTTAGGAGTACGAGTGATAATCGTGTCGTCATTTATACTAATTTCCGAGCCAATGTGACGACAAATCTCTATAGCTATGTCTGTCTCCTGATTTAAAGGCACATTTTTCAAGACAATCTTTTCCTCGGTTAAAAGACTAGCCATAAGCATTTTGCCAATAGCGTTTTTTGCTCCCTTAACCTTAACAATTCCAGATAACTTATTGCCTCCCTTAATAATTAGTTTTTCCATTTGATATTTTTTTTATTTTAATATTTTATCCCAATCTTCTAAAGACACTGACTTATTTATCACTATGTCACGAACAAATGATATTATTGGCAACATGTTTAATTTATTAGATAGTGCATTAGCATCAAGCCGCGCCATCAGAGTGCCCACTGAATCCATCCCCTCGCTAATTTTTGTAGGCAAAACACCAGAGACAACATCAAAGCCCGCTCTCCGATTGCTTGAGCCACTAGAAACGCTAGTAGCTAAAAAGTCTCCAATGCCAGCAGAGCTCATCACGTTTACCTTGCCGCCAAGCGCGCGAGACGCTATATCCATCTCATGTACCGACTTCGCAAATAAATAAGCCTTAATATTATCGCCTTTCCCCGCTCCTTCCGTCGCGCCAATCGCTATCGCATATATATTTTTTAGAACACCTAAAATAGCAACGGAAAAGGCATTCTGTTCTATTTCAATATGAATGCCACCATTTTCAAAAATCTTTATAATATGAGAAGTGGCTTCAGTTGTTCCTCCTAGCACAGCACAACCGCCTTTACCTGCTATTATTTCTTCAGCAATCATTGGTCCTCCCATAAAAATAATTCTTTCTTGCTCTACAAATTCAGCGGCAATTTCAGGCGCCGTAAAACCAGTCTCTTTCTCAAGCCCTTTGGAAACGAAAACAAGGGAAATTGCGGGAGGCAAAACTAGCGATAACTCTGCAAGAGAGGCGCGTAGCACTGAAGAAGGAAGGCAGAAAAACACAACATCAGCACCTCTCAAACATTCTTCAGGAGAAGACGTAGAAGATTTCGTCGGATTTTTATCCCAAACAGAATAACTGATGCCCGCGTGAGTAGCGATATAGGAAATCGCTCCACCAATTTCGCCTCCGCCAATTATAGATATTTTTTTAATCATTAGGCTCTATTAAGACATATTTCCACTTTCGCTGGAATGACAAACACACGATTTTTCTTTTTTACTAAACATAAAAATATAAAACATTTCTAAAATACCAACCGTATTAATTAGTAAAAGTGCCACAAACCATTTTTTACTTCCTACTCTCGCCGCTTTCCAGAGAGCGATTCCCTTCCAAACAAGCGACCAAATAAGAATCAAAACAATTAACATTGAAAATAACACAGTCCCAGCTATGGATATATTATCTAACATAAACTTATAATAATTTTTCTAAGTGTGTGATGTCAATTTTTGTCCATACGCCAACCCTTGTTCTTTGAAGAGATGCTAAATATCCGCCTATATTTTTATGAAGTTTTTATAAAACTAGGTCTTATAAATATTAGATCTCATAAAACAGATTCTTAATAAATATTCATAAATTCTTCTATAGTCAATTCAGCATCTCGTAATATTTTTTTAAGAAGAAATCTATCTATAACTTTA
>CAYGOK010000036.1:0-2386 GCA_964351585.1 uncultured Gammaproteobacteria bacterium
TTCTTGCCGGATGCAGTCGGGAGGAGAAGGCGGAAAGAGGTAAAATAAAAGTGGCAGCAACCACTTTTCCGATTTATGATATTTTACGTCAGGTAGGCGGTGAGAATATTGAACCTTTGCTTGTTTTGCCAGCTGGAGCTAGTCCTCACACCTTCGACCCCTCACCAGCCCAAATCGCTGCTATTAATAAAGCGGAGATATTTTTTGTAATTGGTGTTGGAGTTGATGATTGGGCGCTTACCATGTTGCCGACTGATGACAGTGTTAAGGTTATTGATTTATCTAAAAACATTTCACTTAGACCTTTTGAGCACGAAGAGCATGAAGAAGAGCATGAAGAAGAGGAGGGTGAAGAGGTATTAGAAGATAGCCATGATCATGGTGATCTGGACCCCCACTATTGGCTTGACCCAGGGAATGCTAAAATAATTGCAGATAGGATTGCTCAGGAGTTAAGTATATTAGACTCAGCTAAGACTGATGAATATACTACTCGCTCAGTTGATTTCCAAAGATTAGTCGATGAGTCGCTCGTCTTGTGGCAAGAACGTTTAAGTTATTTGCCGGGAAGAAAATTAGCAGTTTTCCATGATGCCTGGGGTTATTTTGCTGACAGTTTTGGTTTAGAAATTGTCGCGATTTTCGAGCCTTTTCCTGGAAAATCACCGAGTCCTAAGTATTTAATTGAAATGCAAAGCGATATTAGGGAAAATAATGTTAAAGCTTTGTTTATTGAACCTCAACTATCTTCTGAGGCAGCTGAAGCTTTGGCTTCTGAATTAGGAGTAACAATTAGTCGCCTTGATCCAATTGGCGGTTTTCCGGAAACAAATTCTTATTTAGAGCTTATAAATTACAATATTGAAGCAGTGTATGCCGCCCTATCTTCAGGTGAATAATTTACACTACAGCGCTAATGGCCAAGAAATAATTAAAGGCCTGTCTTTTGTTGTAGAAAAGGGAGATATTTTAGTAATTATTGGTCCCAATGGGAGCGGTAAGACAACTTTGCTTAAAAATATTATTGGCGCACTTAAACCAACTATAGGCGAAGTTTTGATTGCTGGTTTAAACCCAGAAGCATCTTTAGGAAAAATTGGTTATGTACCACAGAAGTTTGAGTTTGATCGCTTAACGCCGATAAATGTTCGCGAGTTTATGGGTCTAGAAAGATGTGCCAAGGAAAGTCATAGTCCGGCCCATATTTCTCAAGCTTTGCAGAAAGTTGGTCTTAAGGGTAGAGAAGAATCGCGTATTGGTGTTTTGTCTGGCGGTGAATTTCAGCGACTAATGATTGCTCGCGCCTTATTGCATGAAAAAGAATTATTGATTTTTGATGAACCTTCAGCAGGGATAGATGTAGTCGGCGAAGAAACTGTCTATAGCTTAATTGCTGACATTAGTCGTGAAACTGGAGCAACTTGTATTATTGTTTCTCATGAATTAAACATAGTAAACAAATATGCTAAAAGTGTGCTTTGTTTGAACAAAGAAATGGTTTGCTTTGGGCATCCGGAAACTGCAATTACGACTGAGGCTTTGCAGGCAATGTATGGACCGGGAGCGGGCTTATATCATCATCATAACCACTAAGTATGTCTATACTAGATATTTTTAGTTATCCCTTCATGATTAGAGCTTTCTTGGCTGGCGGTGCAGTCGCGGCTGTTTTAGGATGGCTCGGAACTTTTGTGGTCACTAAGAAAATTAGTTTTATTGGCGATGGCTTAGCGCACGCTTCATTAGCAGGAATTGCCCTGGCTTTATTATTAGGTTGGGCACCACTACCAACCGCGATTGTTTTGTCTATAATAATTGCAGCCATTATTTATTTTTTAGAAAAGAAGGTTGGTTTATCGGGTGACACGGCGATTGCTATTATGTTCACCACTGGTTTAGCTTTAGGGGTAATCATTTTGCATTACTATCAAGGTTATCAGCCAGAACTCATTAG
The DNA here is from genome assembly GCA_964351585.1 of uncultured Gammaproteobacteria bacterium. Classification (GTDB taxonomy): domain Bacteria; phylum Patescibacteriota; class Patescibacteriia; order Patescibacteriales; family UBA12465; genus UBA12465. Next base: position 1,955 of record CAYGOK010000036.1, read on the forward strand.
TTATTTATTTGGTAATATTTTGGCAATTGGGAGCGCTGATTTAAGAATAATTTTATTGGCAAGTGCGCTTATGATTGCCATTCTTGCCATATTTAATCGTCATATTCTCTTTGCGACCCTTGATCCAATTGGCGCAAGACTGGCTGGACATAAGCCTTGGATTTACGACCTACTTCTTTACATGATGTCAGCAGTCGCGATTATTTTAAGTATTAAACTAGTTGGTATCGTGCTTGTTAGTGCGCTTCTCGTAACCCCGAGCGTAATTGCTCGCTTGTTCGCGCGCTCATTTAGAGAGTTTGTGGTTTTAGCAGTTGTTATTGCGTTAATAGTAGTGCTTGTAGGACTAATTGCTTCTTTCTATCTTGATTGGCCATCAGGGGCAACCATTATTTTAACTGGCACCCTCGCTTTTTTGTTAGCCAGTTTAAC
>CAYGOK010000037.1:0-2277 GCA_964351585.1 uncultured Gammaproteobacteria bacterium
AAAGCTGCCCCCCAAGCGCTCCAACCAAAGGCAAGATGGCATAAGATGCCAACCAAGATGGCTGCTCCAATAGCGTGCCACCATTTCAAAGATTTAATTACACTCATTTTCTTTGTTTTTTTTGTTTAACATCTTAACGTCCAAATAGCGCCCGAGAAATAGCAATCAGAATCTCAACGATTGTATCTGAGGCTAAGTGCATGGGAAATGAGCTCCAGCCACCTTTCTTTTCGGCGCTTGCTGAATTCGCTGCCACTGGTTGACCGCTACTTGTAGTGGCCGAAGCTGATACAGAGGCTTGCTTGTTGCGAGCAACAGCATAAGTTCCTGACCAAGCCACCAGCTTTTCAAACCAAGGATCACCAGCTTGCGCATAATCCCTGTCACGCATATTTTCGACTACCCGTCCAACCTCATCTGCGATTTCTTCTCGCAAAGAGAGTGGACCATAAATCAAGAATACAAGTGTCAAAATAACAGCAATCTTCCAAATGAAGTGATGCCATTTTCCAGGAACTTTGGTCGGCGCAATAGCCAATGAGCTTTCTTTGTTATCTTTACCAATAAACTTAGCAACTTTCTGTTTGAAAGTCGGCTTGTAATCGGCTGCCTGTTCATTGCTAAAGAATTGATTCATCACTCCGTTGTAAGTTCTCTCTTGCTGAGATAAACCATCGCTACCACGAAAAAAATTTTTATGGAACATTGGTTTGCCAATCCCAATCAAGATAGCAAACAGCCAAAAGAAGGCCGCTAAACATAACAGAATCATTGCTCGACCATTGTTGGTGCCAAGCAACCATTCAGCTGTCAGTCCCCTAGGAACAACTGTTCTCGTACGAGGCCGTGAAATCTTTATGTTTGCACGATCTTCAATCCCGCTAACAAAAACTTTGAACGGCAGATTTTCTCCAGGATTAATAATCCTAGGAATTACAAACTGATAAAGTCCGCGAGCATCTGTTCTTACTGCGTAACGACCGCCCTCAAATAAGACGTCTAAGTCAGTTTCCAGTCCATATCTCTGAGCTTTTATAACTCGGATAAAAACTGTGAAAGTTCCATTACCATCATGAGCGCGGATAAGTACCGCCTTTTGCGGGTCGTCGTTTTTAGGAGCGACTGCTGCTTCCGGTATTTCTACCGTAATAGTCGCTTTTTCAATTCCAGTTTGCAGAAAAACCTCGAAGACAATTGTCTGCTTCTTGTTAGTCTGAGTGTATGGAATTGAATAGTTGTAAAATCCCGAAGCGTCAGTTGTAACGCGGGCTATTTCGCGATAATCGCGATGAATAATGATGCCTTGCGCCTCAGGGACGCCATTCTTGGCCGTACGAATACGAATTTGAATGTTGGTAGCATCCACAAGGGACGTTGCCTCAATGCTAAATCTTGGCACACGAGTTTGTTGGTTCCTGCCTGGCCCTTGGCCAGCCTGGTTCCGGTTCTGATTTTGCTGATTTGCCATTTTTACCTATTTTTTCTTTAATGTTATTCAATTTTTAAAGTACCTGTCTTGCCAGATACGCCTATTTCTCATTATCGACATATTATATCATATATCTATACTTTTGTCAACATTAAGCGTAATTAGGGCAATTGACTAAAAAGCTCCCCTTTTATACAATTTAATGCTAATATATAAGTACAATCAGCTAATTGCTAAAAATTAATATCTAAAACTATGCCACAGGTAAACAGTTTGGAAAATCCAACTCAAACACTAACTCCGGTGAGCGAGGTAGGGACAAAAGAAGATTTAGGAGAAAATGTTAGCGCTGAGCTAGCAAAAGATTACAACCAAGTTGAGGAAAAAATTGATTATCAGGCAAACGACAAAACTGTCGAACAAATTCAGGCTGACATTGTTTCTTTTCGCGAGAATATCAAACTCGGCGAGACTAGAGATGGTAATGGTCGTTACAACGAACAATTAATTTTAGAGAACGAAGCTAAGCTCAGAAAAGCCGAGCAACTATTAGCTGATAAAAAAGAACAAGCTAATAATGAAGGTGAGTTAGCAACCTTGCGCAAAGAAATAGAAAATTATCGAGAAAATATCAAGCTCGGTGAAACTAAAGATGGTAACGGTCGCTATAACGAACAATTAATTTTAGAGAACGAAGCTAAGCTACGTGAGGCGGAAAAAAAGATGGCTGCTCTAAACAGCGTTAAGACGCCAGATATTTCTTCAACAACAGAAGAAGTTCCTGTCCCAGCCGCTGTCGCCCCAGAAACACCTAAAAAGAAAAAAGGATTCTTCAGTAAAATGTTTAG
>CAYGOK010000038.1:0-2233 GCA_964351585.1 uncultured Gammaproteobacteria bacterium
GAAATTGGCCGCATGCTCGGCGGTTGGTTAGGGCAGATTGTAAAACAAAACTCCTCTATCAAAAGATAGGGGAGTTTTTGAGAGACTTGCGAAACGACGAAAGCAAACCCATTACTACGATTCCACTTGTTATCAGGGTTGTCATAGTTCGTGTTCAACCAGGAGCCATTGTCATTGCGATTAGCGTTGAGCAGTTTAGGATCGCCGTCAGAATTATGCAAAATACCGCCTGTTACACTGCCTTTCGAATACTCGAATAGGCTGAATATTATTCGGTATTATAATGCCATGGTGTTTTGCACCAAGTTTCGTTATATAACGCTATTATTTTACTCTACCTACAGCCTTGGCCGGAGGTATTCTCAAAATAATAACGTTCATCACAGTGGTCATCAACCTTAATCGATGACATATTCACTTTGATTGATTCTATTTTAACATGTTAATAGATTTATAAAAAATAGCCTCGAATTGTTTATACAATTCGAGGCTAAAAGTTCAAAGGGCTAAAGCCTAAAACCTCAAAGGGTCAAAAGACTAAGAGCCAGAAACTTGCGAAACGACGAAAGCAAACCCATTACTACGATACCACTTGCTATCAGGGTTGACATAGTGCGTGTACAACCAGGAGCCATTGTCATTGCGATTAGCGAGGAGCAGCTTAGGATCGCCGTCAGAATCTTTAATTGGTTCGTGCATAGCAACGATCCAATATAATCCCATAGCCTCAAGCTCTTTGTCGGAAAATTTTTCCCTGATAAGGCAAGCTACTTCAGCCTTAGGGGCAGAAAGTTTGCGGTTCTTAGCTTCTTTGCGGATATTTTTAGTTATCCTTTCATTGTCGCTAAAAATTTCACCTTTTAAAACAGCGATTTCGTAAGTGATACCACTAGTCAATTTGAAACTTTTCGATCGTAAAACGCTTTTAGCATAATCACTGACGCGGAAGCCTTTACTTTCTAAGCGGGCAATCCACTGTTCGCCAGTTGTACCGTCAGAGGTGACGGAGAAATAGATGATACCGTCTTTTTCAGTCCATGTGCGGACCGGACCAGTCAATGTCCACTCTCCTGAGTTTACTAATCTGATGGCTTCATTAGGATCATCAACTCCTGTTTGTTTCATAATGTTGTTTACTAAGGCATTAAGTTTGCCCGTTTCAACATTCTGAATAGTAAATAAATATTTGTCCATTATTTCCTCCTTGCGCTACATTGCGCTTTTTTGTTTTCCTCAACTCCGAGGCGGAACTGTTAACCTTCGTGGTCACAGCCAAGAAACGGCTAAATTATTAACCATCTTTTGGCTGCGACCAATTTCGCAAATTAGTTTTTAAAGATCATATTACAGTAAACAAATTATATCATATCAGTCAATATTTGTCAAGTTGATGTCAAAAAAAGCATAACACCCGTCATGGATTCGAACCAATATAGACCAATGAAATCAAGGGTTTTATGTAGAATGTCATAAATAACCAAAAATGTTCGAACCACTTTGGAACTAAAAATGTGTCTAATATTAAAACAAAAACAGGCCATAAAAGCCTGATTTTGTGTTTTGCTCGGGGACTTGGATTCGAACCAAGATAGCAAACTTCAGAGGCTTGAGTCCTACCGTTAGACGATCCCCGAATAAAGCCATTATTTATTAAATGGCTCCAAGTAGAAAAATAAATCTTCCACTGACTTTATTTATAACAATAAAACAAAAAAAATTCAAGAAAAAAGCGGACCATCTCTAGCCCGCCTTAAAACAAAAATTTTAAAATTCTGTTTTAGATTAAATCGTAATTAAGACCAGATAACTCTTCAAGTCTTGCAACCCTACCCTCTTTACTTCTAGGGTCTTTGGTTGCTTCCACAACTCTTTTAGCTCCCTGCCAATCCTGAATCTTATAAAAAGACTGGAAGAGCTCTCTGCTTCTGTGATCGAGCCAGCGCTCATCATAATTTGGAAAATTTTCCGGATTTGAAGCAACTTCTTTTAAGAAACTTTCAGCGCTTTCAAGTTTTCCCGCTTCAAGCGCTTCTCTAAATTCTGCTGTGCTTTTCATTTTTTCTTGTTTTTTTTCGTTATTACCCTCTTTTTCTGGTAAGAAATCTGGCCCTACTTCAGGAATACCAACTTTCCCGCCAATAAATTTTTCAAAAAAATTCATATTTTTTTATTAGTTAATTAATTATCCTCAAACTTTGGCTTCATCAATGGAAATAGAGTTGTCTCTCTAACT
>CAYGOK010000039.1:0-1917 GCA_964351585.1 uncultured Gammaproteobacteria bacterium
GTTTTTCCGTGTTGACCTAAATAATTTCTTAAGCCGATTGCGTCAACAATTACTATTAAAGCAAAAACAAAGGCGATAGCGAAAAAACTTGAGCTCAAGCCCTCGACTAAAGCGATTATTGTTACTAAAGCAACAACAACAGCGGTGTGACCGCTAGGCATATCGGAATAAGCAAAAAGATCGCGAAAAGTTAGCTTTCTTTTAGTCGCCCTAATTATCATCTTCGTTCCTTGAGCCAGAGTAAAAGCAACTATCGGACAAAGTAAAACTAAATATTTAATAATTAAATTTTCCATATTATTTAGATATCAAGATTTTGAACTTTCTTAGCGTGGGTTTGAATAAAGTTTTTACGTGGCGCAACGTTATCGCCCATTAACATGTCAAAAATTTGGTCCGCCTTAGCAGCATCTTCAACTGTTACTTGTTTAACGATTCTTGTTTCTGGGTTCATAGTAGTTTCCCAAAGTTGCTCTGGGTTCATTTCTCCCAAACCTTTATAGCGTTGAATATGGATTTTACTATTTTTCTTTTTCTCCGCTTCTTCGGCCGCTTTTTTAATAACCGCTTCATCTTTTTCTTCAATCACAAAAGTTTCGCTGTCATCAGTTTCCTCAGCTATCTCGATTGAATCTTCCGGGGTTCCTCCTAGGCTAATAATAATCTCATCCTTTTCTTCCTCGGTATAAGCATAGCTAACGGAACTACCTTTTTTAATTTGATATAAAGGCGGTTGAGCAATATAAATATGTCCAGCAGTAACTAGGGAACTAAAGTGGCGGAAGAACAAGGTTAATAATAAAGTTCTAATATGAGAACCGTCGACGTCAGCATCCGTCATGATAATAATTCGGTGATATCTTAATTTAGCTAAATCAAATTGCTCATCAATATTGGTGCCAAGCGCAATAACCAAGTTTTTAATTTCATTATTAGCTAACATTTTGTCTAAACGAGCTCTTTCAACGTTTAAAATTTTTCCTCGCAAGGGAAGAATAGCTTGAAATTTTCTGTTACGACCTTGCTTAGCAGAGCCACCGGCAGAGTCTCCTTCAACGATATAAATTTCGCATTCTTCGGGATGACGACTCGAACAGTCGGCTAATTTACCCGGCAAAGTCATTCCTTCAAGAGCTCCTTTTCTTAAAATAGTCGCTCTGGCCGAGCGAGCGGCCATCCGAGCCTGAGAAGAAAGAATACATTTACCAATAATTGCTTCGCCTTCTTTCGGATGTTCCTCTAAATAGGTATTAAAAGCCTCGCCAAAAATTGATTCAACATAACCCTTCATCTCGGCACTTCCTAACTTACCTTTAGTTTGACCTTCAAATTGAGGATCATTTAATTTAACACTGATAATAGCAGTTAAGCCTTCACGCACATCCTCTCCGGTCAAGTTCTCGTCTTTTTCCTTTAATAAATTTTTATTACGAGCGTAATTATTTAAAGTTCTAGTTAGGGCAGACTTAAAACCAGCGACATGAGTTCCGCCCTCAGGATTATGGATATTATTAGCAAAAGCTAAAAGAGTTTCATTGTATTCATCATTATATTGAAGAGAAACTTCAACCTTACAATCGTTAACATCTTTATCAACATAGAAAACAGTTTCATTTTTTACATCTTTATTACGGTGTAAAGACTTGATATAGGATTTAATTCCGCCTTCAAAGTGGAAACGGTATTTTTTTTCACGGTGACCCTCTCTTTTGTCGTTAACATTAATTGTTATGCCCTTGGTTAAATATGATTGTTGTCTTAAGCGGTCTAAAATTTTACCCCAGCTAAAATCTAGCTCGGTAAATATCGTTGCATCTGGTCTGAAAAAGATTGTTGTTCCTCTATCATCACATTTGCCAACGGCTTTAGCTGGTTTTTGAGGAATTCCGGCTTTAAATTCTTGTTCCCAAATTTTTC
>CAYGOK010000040.1:0-1828 GCA_964351585.1 uncultured Gammaproteobacteria bacterium
TCAATTTTATATGATAGCGAGGAAAAGAAATATGTTTTTTCTTTGGATAGAAATTATTTTAGCGCTCTCGATTTAACTTCCTTGTATGAAGAATGGTTGAGTCGCTACCCAATTATTTATCTTGAGGATGCATATAGCGAAAATGACTGGGAGTCCTGGCAAAAACTTAATTCACGACTCGGTAAAAAACTGATAATTTCGGCTGATGATCTATTAGCTTCAAATATTAAGCGCTTACGCGAGTCTCTGGATAAAAGGGCTTTAAATACTGTAGTTTTGAAACCAGCTAAAGCCGGAACCTTGACCGAGTCAGTTTTTTATGCCAAGCTAGCTCAAGATCACGGTTATAAATTAGTGGTCTCTGGACTCAATCAAGAAAGTAACGACAGCCTTATTGCAGACTTAGCTGTTAGCTTTGGAGCGGATTATTTCAAGGCTGGTTCTTTATCCCGAGGGGAGAGAACAGTTAAATATAATCGCCTGCTTGAGATTGAGCCTGAACTATAAACTAATTTCATTTATGCATATTATTAAAGAAACTTTAAACCCCGCCGATTCTGGGGATGATGACTATCGGTCGCGGCCACGTCCGGTTATTTTGCTTTTGCTTGATGGCTTTGGCGTGGCTCCAGCTAACGAAGGAAATGCTTTCTCTCAAATTAAAACCCCAACTATTAATAAACTAATTAATGATTATCCGGTCGCTTTACTCAGCCCGCTAACGGGAAGTGTTAATCAAAGATATTTAAATTTAGGAAGTTCTAATAGCGATGAAGAAGTAAATATTGATTCTAGTGAAACTTTTTTAAGCTTAAGCTCTGTCTTGGCTGATAAAAATTTAAAACAATTAAAAATTACTGAAAGCGATCGCTTCGCTCCTCTAACACATTTCTTTAATGGTCTAAAAGAGGATAGGTTCCCGCTAGAAGAATGGCAGATTATTTCATCAACTTTAAAAAATGGTAAGAGTTTGAGTCGAGAATTATTAACAAAAAAAATATTTTCTGAACTTTTAAAGCGTCTTGAAGAATCTGAGATTAAAGATCTAATCATTGTTTCAGTCCCGGGTATAGATTCGGCCGCTAGGACTGGAAATATGGAAGCCGCTCGTCAAGAGATTGCTTTGGTTGATAAACTTTTGAAGAAATTAACGGAAAAGGTTATAGAAAAAAATGCCTGTCTTTTAATTTCTTCTGCTTTTGGTAATGCGGAAAAAATGCTAGACCTCGGCATGGAAATAAATGATAATGGTCCAACTAGAAACCCCTTACCTCTAATCTTTGTTAGCTCTGATTTTAAAGGCTTAAGAGTTGGTAAAACTGATGTAATGAATTCGGATTTAAGCTCTTTAATTGTTTCCGGCTCCTTAATTGATATTGCTCCAACAATTTTGGAGATTATGGGTTTAGAAAAACCTGAATCAATGAAGGGTGAAAGCTTGGCGGGGAATTTGTTATAGAATCTAAGGAGGTATTTGACAGGTCTTAGAACATAATATAAACTAGGGAGTTAAATTTTTTAATAGTACATTAACATTAAAAACCAATTAATATGAAAGAAAAAGTTAATGGTCTAAATGACCGTGACCTTGAGATATTAGATATCTTAGGGTTTGATTTTAATAACGAGTCAGATCTGCCCAGTTTCTTAGCAAAGACTATAGAAACAGTCGAACAAACTGAAAACATTAGAAGCTTACATGACCAAGGCATTGCCTTAAGGTCTGTGAGAATGATACTAAAAAAGGTAAATCCATATCATCGGATTTTCATTGTTAACAGGAAACAACAAAAACCCGCACCCTGTTTTTGCTTTCCTGTATTTTTCT
>CAYGOK010000041.1:0-1607 GCA_964351585.1 uncultured Gammaproteobacteria bacterium
TCAATATGAATATAAGTTGCTTTAATAGCGTTAAAAATAAATTCGTTTATTTTAACAATCTTATCCTTTACGCACTGAAAGTCGTCGCAGTTTATGACAGGAATAATTTGCATTTTGCTTACAATAGTTTTGCTTTAAACTCAATATCTCTAATTTTTTGATTTCTTCTCATGTGTCGCGGCTCCTCAGAAAAAGGAGTTTGTAGCCAAGTAGCAAGAATCATCTTTGTAGATTGATCGTCAACAAAATCAGCGGCAAAAGCGATTACATTCGCATTATTATCGTGCCTACTAAGATATGCTTGGTCCGCATTCATTACAAGCGCTGATCTAACGCGCGGAAATTTATTAGCAACCATATTAGCGCCAATACCTGATCCACAAATAATTATGCCCTTGGCTTCATCTGGGTTCGCGCTTATTTTTTCTGCAACCGCAGAAATAAAATCCGGATAATCATCATTTGGGTCAAGGGTTGTATTACCAACATCAGACACAGCGTAGCCATTACTCTGCAAATATTGTTTAAGAGATTCTTTTAGATTAAATCCTCTATGATCCGCTCCGATGTATATAATCATGTTACTAAAAAGTTTTTATTTAATATTTTTTGCGACTAAGATGGTGTGAGCAAGTAAGGTTGATACATAGCCTGCTTCATTATCATACCACGCAAGCACTTTTACTAAATTACCACTAACAACTTTAGTAAACTGCGCGTCAACGATAGAAGTATATGGCGACCCTATAATATCCGCAGAAACAAGTGGTTCGTCCGAAACAGAAAGAATGCCTTTAAACCTTGGTAATGTTGCCGCTTTCCTTAAAATATCATTTATTTCTTCTGCCGTAACATCACGTTTGGCAAGAAAAGTAATATCAGCGATAGAGCCAGTGATAGAAGGAACTCTAATAGCAATACCATCAAACTGCCCATCAATTTCTTTTATTACCCTTGTTACAGAAATGGCGGCTCCAGTTGTAGACGGAATAATATTTTGCGCCGCGGCACGCCCTCTACGAAAATCGTTACCCTTCACTGGAGAATCCACAATGCTTTGCGTCGCAGTGTAAGAATGAATTGTATTTAACATCGCTTTTTCTATGCCAGGATTTTCAGTCAGTACAGCAATTATTGGAGCAACAGCATTTGTTGTGCAACTTCCGTTTGAGGTAAGGTCGCAAGCAGTAATCTTATCTTCATTTATCCCACAAAGAACTGTTTGGCCAGTAATTCCGTCTGCGTCTTTCGCTGGAGCGGATAAAATCACTTTTTTAGCGCCAGCTTTAAGATGAATAGATGCTTTTTCGTATGATTCAAAAACACCAGTTGATTCAATTACAATATCTACTCCAAGCTCGCCCCAAGGCAAGTCAGCAACTTCCTTAATTTGAAAAAATTTTATTTTTTTACCGTCAACGATAAGATTTTCTCCATCTGTTTTGACTTCTTTGTCAAAAATACGATAAACCGTGTCGTATTTTAGAAGATAGGCTAGATTTTCAAGATTTCCTAAGTCGTTTATTGCGACAATTTCAATACCTTCTGTCGTAAACGCTTGGCGAAAAAATAATCGGCCAATACGCCCAAATCCATTAATGGCTATT